>JBAPWR010000389.1:0-6202 GCA_049283775.1 Thiobacillus sp. | reverse complement strand
TCATGAATGTCCGCACCCGCGTGGTGGTGGACATCCTGGAGGACATTACCGATTGAGCCTCGTTCAGGGGGTGAAGCCGACATGAGCGGCACGTACTGGGAACACTTTCCGCATCAGGCCGACATGGGCATACGCGGCGTCGGCCCGACCCGCGAGCGCGCCTTCGAGGAGGCGGCACTGGCGATGACCGCGATCGTCACCGATCCGGAAAACGTGGCAGCGGACAGCGCGGTGACGATCAGTTGCGAAGCGCCGGATGACGAACTGCTGCTGGTCGATTGGCTCAATGCGCTGATTTTCGAGATGGCATCGCGACACATGCTGTTCAACCGCTTCGAGGTCAAGCTCGACGGACAGCGCCTGACTGCCACGGCATGGGGCGAGACGGTCGATCCGGAGAAACATCAGCCGGCGGTCGAGATCAAGGGCGCGACCTATACCGAATTGAAAGTAGCCCAGCGCGATCATAGCGATTGGCTGGCGCAGTGCGTGGTGGACGTGTGAGATGAATCCAGACAAATTGAAACGCGTATCGGACCATCAATGGCGCATCGATCCCTTCGGCAAGATGCGTGTCCCGGCAGTGATCTATGCCACCGAGGGCCTGATCCGTGAAATGGACGACAAGGTCTACGAACAGATCACCAACGTCGCCACCTTGCCGGGCATCGTCGAGGCGGCCTATGCCATGCCCGATGCGCATTGGGGCTACGGCTTCCCGATCGGCGGCGTGGCGGCATTCGACGCCGACGAAGGCGGGGTGGTCTCGGCCGGTGGAGTGGGGTTCGATATTTCCTGCGGAGTCCGCACCCTGCACACCGGGCTGACTGCCGATGAGATCGCGCCGCTCAAGCAGCGCCTCGCCGACCGCCTGTTCGCGCATATCCCGGCCGGGGTGGGCAGTACCGGCCGGGTGCGCCTGAACGCGGCCGAGATGGATGCCATGCTGCGCGGCGGTGCGCGCTGGGCCGTCGAGCACGGTTACGGCAGCGAGGCGGATCTGGAGCGCATCGAGGAACACGGCTGCATGGCCGGGGCCGAGCCGGACAAGGTGTCGGAACAGGCGAAGCGCCGCCAGCGCGACGAGATCGGCACGCTCGGATCGGGCAACCATTACCTCGAGCTGCAGGAGATCGTCGAAATCTACGATGACAAGGCGGCCGAGCGCCTGCGTCTGCAGTTGGGGGAGGTCGTGGTCAGCATTCATTGCGGTTCACGCGGACTGGGACACCAGATCGGCACCGAGTTCCTGCGCGAGATGGTGATCGCCGCGCCGAGCCACGGCATCGAGTTACCGGATCGCGAACTCGCTTGCGCACCGATCAACTCTGCACTGGGTCAGCGCTATCTTGGCGCAATGCGGGCAGGGATCAATTGCGCGCTGGCCAACCGCGAGGTGATCACTCATCTGACCCGCGAGGTGTTCGCCGACCTGCTGCCGGGAACACACCTCAACCTGATCTATGACGTGTCGCACAACACCTGCAAGCAGGAAACGCATACCGTCGCCGGCCAGTCGCGCCGCCTCTACGTCCATCGCAAGGGAGCCACGCGCGCTTTCGGACCCGGTCATCCGGCACTGCCAGCCGAGTTGCGCGACATCGGCCAGCCGGTGCTGATCGGCGGCAGCATGGGTACCGCTTCCTACATCCTCGTCGGCACCGAGGCCGGCACCGCCCAGGCCTTCAGCTCAGCCTGCCATGGCGCGGGACGCGCCATGAGCCGTCATCAGGCCACTCGCCAATGGCGCGGCCGCGCGCTGGTCGACGAACTCGCCAGCCAGGGCATCCTGATACGCAGCCCCTCGCTGCGCGGGGTGGCGGAGGAAGCGCCGGGCGCCTACAAGGATGTCAGCGCGGTGATCGAGGCTGCCGACCATGCCGGGCTGGCGCGCAAGGTCGCCAAACTCAAGCCGCTCGTCTGCATCAAGGGTTGATCGGATGCCAGCAGGGGCAGCGGCGCGTCGATTGCGTCGCTCGAAATTGAAATGATGCAAGTTCTGAATCCCCGCACCGCTAAAGGAAACACGCCGCAAGCATCAGAAAAAAAGCCCCGCCGCAGCCGGCAGGGCTCACACGGATTTGCGCGTGTCCTCAGTCGTCACGTTAACGACGTGAGCCATGCGGGCCGTCGCCGCGGCCCGGGCCGCCATAGTAGCGAGGCGCGTAATACCGGTGATGGTGGGCGTGCTTGCCCCGATAAGGCGGCGGCGCCACGATCACCCTGGCAGGCGGATAGTAGGGAGCGTAGCCATAGTAGGGTGCGGCCCCATAGTAGCCGTAGGGTCCGGTTCCATAGGCCATGCTGAAGCCCGGCGTGCCGATCGAGATCATGAAAGCGGGATCGGAACTCACCACGGGCGGATAGTAGGTGCCGTGCGCCAAGGCGCTGCTGGAAATCGCCAGCAGGGAGGCGGCGGCAAGCAGTCGAAGCGGTGTCATGATGGTTCTCCTTGCAGAAGAGGGTGCGATCAGCGATCGCCCCAGGTGTTGTAGCCGCTCTTCCAGCCCTTGCTGCGCTGGTCCTCGGCCACGCTGAAACTCACTCTCAGGTTGAGGAAGTCGCCCGGCTCGTAAGGTAGCCGGGTGCTGTAGACCTGCCCCTGGAAGCGATAGCGAACGTCGTAACCGCTGAGGATCTGGCGAAAATTGTCGCTGGTCTGGCACCGCTCGACGTGCTGCGGGCCGCTGACCACGCGACCGCCAGGCCAGCGATCGCCGATCACCGCACCGGTCGCCGCACCCACTGCGGCAGCGGCGACCTGGCCGCTACCCTTGCCGATCGTGGAGCCGAGCAGGCCACCGGCGACGGCGCCGAGAATCGCGCCGCCCGTATTGTTGGCTGACGGAGGGCTCTGCGTCTGGTAGCCGACGGTCTCGGTCCAGCATTCGGTACGCGGTTCGTTGACGGTTTCGTAGATCGGCGTGCTGGCGATCACCTTGGCCCGCGCCATGGTCTCGTTGCCGTAACGCGGGTCGGCCTGCGCCCCGGAACTCGCTGCGATCAGGGCAGCAGCGAGCAGGGCAAGTCCGGATTTGGGTAGGGTCTTCATCTGTCGTCTCCTTCTTCGGTTCGGCTTGCGTCCGCCTCAGCGGCGCCCGCCGTTGTTGCCGCGGCTGCCGCGGCGATCCTGTTGCACCGGCTCCTGCGCGCCGGCCTCACGCTGGCGCCGTTCGTAGCCGTAGCCGAAACCTTCCGGGTCCTCGCGTTCGCCATCGCGCCAATACGACTTGCGCTCATCGCGGCCCTGGTCCTGGCGATTGCGGCGGGCGCCGTCGTCGATATTGCGTTGTGCAATCATGTAGCCGCTGTCCACGTAATCGGGCGCAGCCTGTGCCGGCAAAGCCATCATCAGGCTCATCCCGGCAATCCCTGTCATCAGCGTGAGTCGCGTTTTCATGATTTCTCCTTGTCCGTGGCCGCCTTGTTTTGCTTCCACGTTTCGCATTCTGGTTGAGGTAAGTAAGCATACTGTTTCAGCCTGCTGCCATTTTGTAACAGTGTGTAACTGCGGGCTTATTTGGCACCCGGCCGCGCTGATATAGTCTGCGCATGGACAAGGAAACGATTTACGTCACTGACGATGACCCCGGCATACGTGAGCTGGTGGCCGAGTATCTCGGCACCCAGGGCTATGCGGTGGAGACGGCCGAGGACGCGGTGGCGCTCGACCGGCTGCTGGCGAAGCGGTTGCCGAGCCTGCTGGTGCTCGACTGGATGATGCCCGGCGAGGACGGGCTGTCGGTCGCCCGGCGCCTGCGCGCGCAGCCGGGATTTCCGCCCATCATCATGCTTTCGGCCAGAGGCGAGGACATCGATCGCATCATCGGCCTCGAAGTCGGCGCCGACGACTACCTGCCCAAGCCCTTCAACCCGCGTGAACTGCTGGCACGCATCCGCGCGGTGCTGAGACGCGCAACGCCCGCGGTCGACACACTTGACAGGGGATCGGCCAGACGGGTGCATTTCGGTCCCTACCTGGTCGATCTCGACGCCCGCACCCTGAGTCGCGGCGGCGACGAGATCGTGCTGACCGGTGGCGAGTACGAGTTGCTGGAAATCTTCGTCACCCATGCCAACCGCGCCCTGTCGCGCGACTGGCTGATGGACCAGCTGCGCGGTTTCGAGCGCGACCCCTTCGATCGCAGCATCGACGTGCGCGTCAACCGCCTTCGCAAGAAGATCGAGGACGACCCCTCCAATCCTGCCTACATCCGTACCCAGCGTGGACAGGGTTATCTGTTCGTGCCGCAGGGCAAGGGCTAGGAGATAGACGCAGGATTCAGGGATCCAGTCGCCGGCGGGTACGGAAACAAGGGTTTTTGCTCTTCACCCTTCACCCTTCACCCCATTCCCCATTCCCCATGGCTTCCATGCATCGATCACTCTTTGCCCGCACCGCGCTGACGCTGGTGCTGGCCTTCGTCGTGTTCCAGACAGCGGCGATGTGGGTCGTCTATCGAACCGTCATCATCCCGGTGGCCGAGCGCTCGGCCGACGACCTCGCCGGACTGATCGTCCTGTCGGCGCAAACCTGGGTGGAATTGCCGCCTGCGACACGTCCGGCTTTCGAGCGCGAGCTGGCGCGTCGCCACGGCCTGCGCCTGACGACGGTCGATGTAGGCGCGACCGGCGACGCGCCGAACTTTTCCTTCCGAAAACAGATCGAGGCGGCGCTCAGCCACCGCATCGGCGACGACATCGTCCTCGACGGCGTGCCGGGCAGCAAGGCCGCCTGGCTGTGGCTTCCGATCGGTGAGCATGACCTGCATGTCGGTTTTTTCCCGCAGCGCTATGCCGTCGAACTGCCACTCGCGACCATCGCCGTGGTCGTGCTCGGTACCCTGCTCAGTTTGATCACGGCGCTGTTCCTGGTGCGACGGCTAACCGTTCCGCTGGCACGCGCAGCAGCGGCTGCGGGCAAGGTCGGCGCCGGCGAAACGCCGGAGCCCTTGCCGGAAACCGGGCCGTCCGAACTGGCTGAGCTGGCGCGGCGCTTCAACCGCATGGCGCAGGAGGTGCGCGAACTGCTGGACAATCGCACCACCCTGCTGGCGGGCATCTCCCACGACCTGCGCACGCCGATGACGCGGATGCAGCTCAATCTGGAACTGCTGCGCGACAAGCCCAGCCCGGAACGGATCGACAAGGCGACCGCCGACCTTGCCGAGATGAACACGCTGATCAAGGGGTATCTGGAGCTGGCGCGCACCACCCGCGTCGAGCCGCGCTCGCGATTCGATGTTGCGGCCGTGCTGGGTGAACTGGCGGAACAGGCGGGAGTGGTCTGGCATGGCGCAGCGCCGTGCGTGATCGATGCAGGAGCGCTGACGGTGCGGCAGATCGTCAGCAACCTGATCGAGAACGCACAACGCTATGGCGGCGGCCAGGCGGTGGAACTGCTGCTGGAATGTGCGGAGGAGCGGGTGAGGATCGTGGTACGGGATCACGGCCCCGGCATACCCGAGGAGCAGATCGACAAGGTATTCAGGCCCTTTTACCGGCTGGAGGCGTCTCGTTCGTCAATGACCGGCGGTACCGGTCTTGGGCTGGCCATCGTGCGCCAGCTGACGCGAAGCCAGGGCTGGAAGGTTGAGTTGCGCAATCGACCCGAAGGTGGACTCGACGCCGTGCTGGAAATCAGCTCGGCGGAAAGTGCCTGAGCACGCGTACTTCGACGAACAGCACGGTCAGGCTCAACAGCATCAGCCGCCGGGTGCTGCCGCTGAAATACGCCAGCGGCGAGGAAGACAGGCCGAGACTGACGCTCGTGCCTTTGCCGAGTTGCATGAAGCGGCTTAGGCCAGATGCTGCTGACGTGCGAACAGCGAGAACTGCACGAACAGGATGGACAGGCTGGTCAGACTCATGCGCTCGGTTTGGCCGTAAAACCAGGCGAAGGGCGCCTTGCTGAGTTCGAGGACCAGTTGGTTTTTGCCGAATTGCAGTTTCATGATCGTCTCCTTGGTTGCGGGTTGCTTGCCTGAATACTTGCAACGCCTGTGCCACCCGCGGAGCCATCGGTGCGTCCGATATAAAAACCAATAAAAACAAATCGATAGGGGTTTTTGGCAGGCGCGGGGTGGCGGCGTGGGTCGATGGCTTTGACGGAAAACCGTCAACACTTGTCGAAGCGGCGGACAGTCGACAGGGCGGAAACGAGCGTCTTAACCGCGAAGGGCGCGAAGGAACGCGAAGGGAA
>JBAPWR010000388.1:0-6834 GCA_049283775.1 Thiobacillus sp. | reverse complement strand
GTTTCGACCCCGATCACCTGCGCCAGATCGTCTGGAATCTGCTGCGCAATGCCTGGCGCTACAGCCGCAAGCAGGCCGGCAGCCTGCACCTGAGTCTGGAGCAGCAGGGTTCGCTGCTGCATCTGACGATCCGTGACGATGGCCCGGGGGTCAGTCCGGAGCATCGCGACAAGCTGTTCGAACCCTTTTTCACCACCGACGCCCAGGGCACCGGCCTCGGCCTGTTCCTGGCACGCGAACTGGCCGAAGCCAATGCCACCCAGCTTGCCTACCTGCCGACACAAGGCGGGGCGGCGTTCAGGCTGAGCCTGCGGCCGTCCGCCTGACCCCGTTTTCGCCGACCGATCATGCCCGCGCCCCACCCCCGAGTCCTGCTGGTTGACGACGAGCCCGACCTGCTCGACCTGATGGAGCTGACCCTGGTCAAGATGGGGCTCGACAGCGAGCGCGCGACCAGCGTTGCCCAGGCCGAAAAAATGCTCGGGACTGCACATTTCGACCTCTGCCTGACCGACATGCGCCTGACTGACGGCGAGGGGATCGAAGTCATCCAGTGCGCGAACTCATTGAAATCCCCGGTGCCGGTGGCGGTGATCACCGCCTACGGCAGTGCCGGCAATGCGGTGGCGGCGCTCAAGGCCGGCGCCTTCGATTATCTCTCCAAGCCGGTGGCGCTCGACCAACTGCGCGCGCTGGTCAAATCGGCACTGAAGATCCCCGACGGCTCCGCCGGACAGGGCGAAGTGCGCACGCTGGTGGGCGAGTCGCCGCAGATCCAGGAGGTGCGCAGCCGCATCGCCAAGCTCGCCCGCACCCAGGCGCCGGTCCATGTTTCCGGCGAATCCGGCTGCGGCAAGGAACTCGCCGCCCGGCTCATCCACCGTCTCGGCAACCGCGCCGACAAGCCCTTCGTCGCAGTCAACTGCGGCGCCATTCCCGAAACGCTGATGGAAAGCGAATTCTTCGGCTACCGCAAGGGCGCCTTCACCGGCGCCGAAAGCGACCGTGACGGGTTTTTCCAGGCGGCTGACGGCGGCACGCTGTTTCTCGACGAGGTCGCCGACCTGCCGCTTTCGATGCAGGTCAAGCTGCTGCGCGTGCTGCAGGAGAAGAAAGTACGCAAGGTCGGCGCCACGGCCGAGGAAGCCGTCGATGTCCGCATCATCAGCGCCACCCACCAGAATCTGGCGGCGTTGGTCGAGGGCGGGCGCTTCCGTCAGGACCTGTATTACCGCCTCAACGTCATCGACCTCGCCCTGCCCAGCCTGCGCGAGCATGCGGAAGACATTCCACTGATCGCCCGGGTGCTGCTCGACAAGCTCGGCGGCGAGGACGTCAAACTCACCACAGACGCGGAACGGGCCCTGCGCGCCTACGCCTTCCCCGGCAACGTGCGCGAACTGGAAAACATCCTCGAACGGGCGCTGGCCCTGTGCGACTCACGCGCGATCAGTGCCGCCGACCTCAGCCTCGCGCCCGCCGAAATGGCGAGCGCCGGTGAATCGTCTGGCAACAAGTACCCGCTGCAGGACTACCTCGACCAGACCGAGCGCGCCGCGATCGTCGAAGCCCTTGAGCAGTCGCGCTACAACAAGACGGCGGCAGCCCGGCTGCTCGGCGTCACCTTCCGTTCGCTGCGCTATCGGCTGGAACGACTGGGAATCGAGTAGGGCAGCCGGGGTTCATGGCTGAATTGTCCGCATTCACGCCTCTCGGCGAAGGCGAGTTTCATGCCCGATTGAGCCGGGTCGCGGGAGTGGCGGTGGTGCTGTTCAGCACGCCGCATTGCGGCGCCTGCCGCGCCTGGAAAACCCTGCTGCAGAAAGCACTGGGAGAAACCGCGGCACAGTTGTTCGAGGTCGACGTCGCCCAGGCGACCGGCATCGCCCGCTACTACGACATCTTTCACCTGCCGACGATCTACCTCTACCGCAATGGTCGGTTCCACGCCGAACTGCAGGCCGAGGCGCGCATCGACGCCATCCGTGCCGCCACCCTGCGCCTGCTCGCCGCGCCGGCGCAGGAAGAACCCTGACTCGAACACGCCTGTCCAGAGGATGCTCCAGACGGCGTGGCGGCTTGAGCCTTAAACGAACCCGCGGCCGATGAACACCACCGCGATGGTCAGCAGTCCCAGGCTGAGATTGATGCCGATCAGCATGCGGATCTGGCCGAGTGCCGCGCCGCCAGCCTTCCAGTCGGCTGCGGCGACAGCGGCCTTGAGCTTCCTGTAGGGCGCGAAGAACACATGGCCGAAAATCGCCATCATCACCAGCCCGATCAGCAGCATGGCCAGGGCATACAAGGGCGCGGAAGCCCCGCCGAACACCATCAGCATGTGCAGGCCGGTGAGCAGGATCAGCAGCACCGATGCCCACACCCAGGGAAAGAACTTGCCGAACACCCCGGCCCAAAGGGTCAGCCGCTGCGGCGGTTCGAGCACGCTGGCCGCCACCGGGCGCAGTGCCATGTAGGCGAAGAACATGCCGCCAACCCAGACGACGACACCCAGAACATGCAACAGGAGCGAGAGATTCATGGACAGTCCTTTCAGAACAGCTTGGCTTGATCAACAACGAGTTTGACTGGCGCAAAGCTGCGCCGATGCTGCGGGCATGCGCCGTGGGCCTGCAGTGCAGCCAGATGCGCGGCAGTACCGTAGCCCATGTGCTGGGCGAAGCCGTAGGCCGGATAGTTCTGGTGCAGACGGCACATGAACTGGTCACGCGCGGTCTTGGCAAGGATCGAGGCGGCAGCGATCGACGCCACCTTGTCGTCGCCCTTCACCACCGCCTGCGAACGCCATTGCCAGTTTGGACAGCGATTGCCGTCGACCCACACTTCATCCGGAGCAATCGCCAGGCCGGCGACGGCACGCTGCATCGCCAGCAGCGTGGCCTGCAGGATATTCAGTTGATCGATCTCGGCGACGCTGGCCTCGGCGACGCACCAGGCCGCGGCATGCAGGCGGATCTCCGCGGCCAGGCGCTCGCGCGCGGCGGCGGAGAGCTTCTTCGAATCGCGCAGGCCGGCGATCGGCCGCGCCGGATGGAGCATCACCGCTGCCGCCACCACCGGCCCCGCCAGCGGCCCACGACCCGCCTCGTCGACGCCGCACAGACCGAGCGGACCGAGATGCAGTTCGATCGCCTGGCGCGACGTCATCGGCCCGCCTCGAGATAGGGCGCCAGCGCCTCGGCGATGCGCACGCTGGCGTTCTGCCGCAGGCCCAGATGCATGGCGCGGAATTTTTCGGCTGTGGCCTTGCGCCGCGCTTGGTCATCGAGCCATGCCAGTGCGTCAGCCGCGAGATTCTGCGGCGTGGCTTCCTCCTGTATCCGTTCCGGAACCACGAAATCACGCGCCAGGATGTTCGGCAGTCCGGCCCAGGGCAGCAGCATCTTCTTGCGCACCAGGTAGGCCGTGAACCCCGGCAAGCGGTAGGTGATCACCATCGGCTTCTTGAACAGTGCCGCCTCGAGCGTCGCCGTGCCGGATGCGATCAGCGTGAGATCGCAGGCAGCCATTGCTGCATGCGACTGGCCGTCGAGAAGCAGCAAGGGCAGCTGCAAATCCTGCATCGCCTGGCGCACCAGGCTGGCCGCTGCCTCGCTCGCCGCAGGCAGAACGAACTGCGCCTTCGGATGCTGCCGGCGGATCAGCATCGCCGCTTCCAGCATCAAGCGCGCATGGCGCTTCACTTCGGCGAGGCGGCTGCCCGGCAGCAATGCGATCACCGGATCGGAAGTCAGTCCCAGTGCTGCGCGCGCGGCAGCCATATCGGGCTCCAGCGGGATGACATCGGCCAATGGATGACCGACATAGCTGACCGGAATGCCGGCATCCTGGTAGATCTTCTCCTCGAAGGGAAACACCACCAGCATGTGCGTTACTGCCTGCCTGATCCGCTCGATGCGCTCCGGGCGCCACATCCAGATGGATGGGCTGACGAAGTGCACGGTCGGAATGCCGGCCTGCTTGAGCCTCGCTTCGAGAGAAAAATTGAAATCCGGTGCATCCACGCCGACAAAGACACGCGGCCGCTCATGCAGAAAATAGCGGGTGATGCGGGAACGAATCCACAGCAGTTCGGGCAGGTGCCGCAGCACCTCGACATAACCGTTGACTGCGAGCTTCTGACTTGGATAAATCGCCTCGACACCGGCCTCGACCAGCCGCGGCCCGGCGATACCGGCACTGCGCAAAGCGGGGTGGTTCTGCCTCAGCGCGGCGATGAAATGCGCGCCGAGAACATCGCCGGAAGCTTCGCCAGCGACCAGGCCAAGGTCGATCACCGGATGATGCCGCGATCAGCGCGAGTCAGGAAAGCCAGCAACTGCAGAATTTCGACATGCTCGCCGGCTTCGGCGGTGAGCTTTTTTTGCGCCTCGTCCAGCGTATTGCCTTCGCGATAGAGAATCTTGTAGGCACGCTTGAGGATTGCCTGCGAATCGGCCGAGAAGCCGCGGCGTTTCAGGCCCTCGTTATTGAGGCCGTGCGGCACCGCGGGCTGGCCGGCTGCAATGATGAACGGCGGGATGTCCTTGTAGACGATCGTGCCGCCGCCAGTGATCACATGGGCACCGATCTTGCAGAATTGATGGACTGCCGTCATCCCGCCGAGAATGGTGTGGTCGCCGACTTCGACATGGCCGGCCAATGTGGCATTGTTCGCCAGCACCGTATGGTCGCCCACGACGCAGTCATGTGCGATGTGCACATAGGCCATGATCCAGTTGTGATTGCCGACGCGGGTGACTCCCTCATCCTGCGTGGTGCCGGTATTGAAGGTGCAGAACTCGCGGATGGTATTGTCGTCGCCGATTTCCAGGCGCGTCGGTTCCCCGGCGTATTTCTTGTCCTGCGGGACTTCTCCCAGCGAGACGAACTGGTAGATGCGGTTGCGCTTGCCGATGCGGGTATGGCCGGTAATGACGGCATGCGCCCCCACCCTGGTGCCCTCGCCGATTTCGACATGACTGCCGATGATCGTATACGGGCCGACTTCGACATTCCTCGACAGTTTCGCGCCATCCTCGACGATTGCGGTTGGATGGATACGGGACATGTCACATGCTCCTTAGCGCTGCCATCATCTCGGCTTCCGCCACCAGTTCGCCATCCACCTCGGCACGCGTCGCATACTTCCAGATGCCGCGCATGTTGCGCAGCAGTTCGGCCTTGAGAATCAACTGGTCGCCCGGCACGACCGGTTTCTTGAAGCGCGCACCGTCGATGCCGGCAAAGTAGACCACCGAACTGTCGTCAGGCAACTTGTTCTCGGTCACGTAGGAGAGCACCGCCGCTGCCTGGGCCAGCGCCTCCAGAATCAGCACCCCTGGCATCACCGGGTGGTGAGGGAAATGCCCCGGAAAATGCGGCTCGTTCATGGTCACGTTCTTGAGCGCCACGATCCGCTTTCCGGGCTCGCATTCCAGCACCCGATCCACCAGCAGAAAAGGGTAGCGATGCGGCAAGTGCCGCATCACCTCGTCGATATCCATGAATGCCATCCTATTTCCGTCCTTCCAGTTCGCTGAGTTTCTTTTCGAGTTCCTTGACGCGGTTCACCAGCCGGTCGAGGTTGCGCATGTGCACGGCGTTTTTCTGCCACACCTCGTGCTCGGAGAACGGCAGCGCCGAGGTGTAGGTTCCGGCCTTGGGCAGCGACTTGGTGATCAGCGTGTTGGTCGATATGCGCGTGCCGTCAGCAATCTCGATATGGCCGAAGATCATCGCCGCGCCGCCGATCATGCAATGGCGTCCGATCTTCGCGCTGCCGGCAATCCCGGTGCAGCCGGCGATCGCGGTATGAGCGCCGATGTGAACGTTGTGCGCGACCTGGATCAGGTTGTCGAGCTTGACGCCCTCCTCGATCACCGTGTCCTCCAGCGCCCCGCGGTCGATGGTGGTGCAGGCCCCGACCTCGACATCGTCACCGATCAACACCCGGCCGATCTGCGGAATCTTTTCCCAGCGCCCGCCATCGGGCGCGAAGCCGAAGCCGTCCGAGCCGATGACGCAGCCGGAATGAAGAATGGCACGGTCGCCGACCCGGCAACGGGCATTCAGGGTGACGTTGGGATGCAGCAGGCAATCCTCGCCGAGGCTGGCCTCGTCGCCGATGACGCAGTTGGCACCCACCACCGAGCGCGCGCCGACTCTGGCAGCGCGGCCGATGATCGCCCCCGGCCCGATACTGGCGTCGGCGGCCACTACAGCGTCGGCATCGACCACAGCCGAAGGATGAATGCCCGCAGGCGGCCGCACCGGCGGATTCAGCAACGCCGAGACCCGGGCAAAGTAAAGATAGGGATTGGCGGTCAGGATGCGCGGCAGCTGTGTCGCACCCTGCGCATCGAGGGGCAGTATCACCGCGCTGGCACGGGTGTCGACAAGCTGGGACAGATATTTCGACTGCGAGACGAAGCCGATCTCGCCAGCCTCCGCCCTGGCGAGCGGCGCAACCTGACGGATCAGGACCGCGCCGTCTCCAAGCAATTCGCCGCCGAACCGGGCCGCCAGTTCTGCCAGGGCGTAAACCATGCCTGAGCTTAACGGCCGCCCAGCGCTTTCATCACCTTATCGGTGATGTCGCTCTTGGGATCAACATAGACGGCCTGGTCTAGGATCAGATCGAATTTTTCAGCCTTGGCGATATCCTGAACCACTTTGCGGGCGCGTTCCTGGATCTGCCCGAGCTCCTCGTTGCGGCGCAGATTCAGGTCCTCGCGGAATTCGCGGGCTTGGCGCTGCAAATCGCGATTGAGGTTGGAGAGTTCGCGTTCCTTGTTCTTGCGTTCCGACTCGGACATCGTCACCCCGTCCTTGTCG
>JBAPWR010000387.1:0-2014 GCA_049283775.1 Thiobacillus sp. | reverse complement strand
GATGAAGTCTGCGGCCAGTTCGAGAGCGGTGGAGGGCGCAAGGCTGCGGCCGGTATCAACCATTTGCCGGAATCCGAGCTTGGCCGGTTTATTGCTACTTTTTATGCGGTTTTTACCCGGAACTGACCACCGGACTTTTAGCCGGAGCTGAGCTTGAACAATCTGATCGAACCCTATGGCGGCCGACTCGTCGACCTGCTTACCACGCCCGAACGTGCCGAGACGCTGAAGCAGGAGGCATTCGGCCTGCCCTCGCTGGATCTCGACTGGCGCCAGTTGTGCGACCTGGAAATGCTGATGAGCGGCGCCCATTCGCCTTTGACCGGCTACATGACGCGGGCGCAATGCGACAAGGTCGAGGCTTCGATGCAACTCGACGACGGCCGTTTCTGGCCGGTGCCGATCTCCCTGGGCAGCACCCAGAAGGCGGCGGCCGCATTGAAAGTCGGAGATCGCGTTGCGCTGAGGGACGGCGAAGGCTTCATGCTGGCCGTACTCAGCGTCAAAGATATCTGGCAGGACGGGGACGTCACCCGCCTGGGCGGCGAGATCGAGGGTGTGGCCTTGCCGCCGCACCCGGATTTTTCCGCCCTGCGCGCAACGCCTTCCGAGCTGCGAGCCCAACTTGCGCGGCGCGGCTGGCGCAAGGTGGTGGCGTGGCAGGCGCGTCAGCCGATGCATCGTGCGCAATTCGAATTCTGCCTGCGCACCGCGATCGCCAGCGAGGCCAATCTGCTGCTGCATCCCCAGGCCGGCGGCGACATCACCGATGCGCCGGGGTATTTCGGGCTGGTGCGCAGTTTTCTGGTTGCTCGCGAACGCTTTCCCACGGCGACGACCCAGCTGGCGCTGCTGCCCATTCCGCCGCGCCCGGTTGATGCCCGTGATTTGATGCTGCGCGCCATCGTCGCGCGCAACTACGGTTGCACCGCGCTGATAGTCGGGGGCGAGTACGAATCCTCGGGCGATGCCCGCCGCGGCAGCGATTTGACACCAGAGCATCTGCAAGGCCTGGGGGCCGACCTGGAAGCGAGTGTCGGCGTGCAACTGATTCCCTATCCGCGCATGGTCTACGTCGAGGACCGCGCCGAATTCCTGCCGGAAGCGGAAGTCCCGCAGGGATCCCGCACCCAGATGCTCAGCGGCGAGGAGTTTCGCCGTCGCATGAACGCGGGGTTGAAGATTCCCGAGTGGTACAGCTTTCCCGAGGTCATTGCCGAACTGCATCGCACCACCCCGCCGCGCGATCGTCAGGGTTTCACGGTGTTTTTCACCGGCTTGTCGGGGGCGGGGAAGTCGACGATCGCCCGCGCACTGGCGGCGCGCCTGATGGAGATGGGCGGACGCTCGGTCACCCTGCTCGACGGCGACATCGTGCGCCGTCATCTTTCTTCCGAACTCGGTTTTTCCAGGGCACACCGCGATATCAACGTGCGCCGCATCGGCTTCGTCGCGTCGGAGATCACCAAGAATCGCGGCATCGCCATCTGCGCGCCGATCGCACCCTATCGCGAGACCCGGCGTGCGGTGCGCGAGATGATCGAGGCGGTCGGCGGCTTCATCGAGATCCACGTCTCGACGCCGATCGAAACCTGTGAAGCGCGCGACCGCAAGGGCCTCTACGCCAAGGCCAGGGCAGGCCTGATCCCGGAGTTCACCGGGGTCTCGGATCCCTATGAAATCCCCGAGCGTCCCGAACTGGCGATCGACACCACGGGCCTGAATGTGGATGAAGCGATCCAGCGCATCCTGCTCAAGCTCGAGCACGAGGGGTATTTGCGCTAATCGCCGAAGCGGCTTGATGCTTGCGAAGTTTGTTGTAATACAATGCCCGGACCATGAAACAGGACGCCGCCTCCCGATTCGCGCTGAGCGTGCTCAGCATCATCGAGCACGCCGGTCTCGCAATCATTACCGTGGCGACGGTCATTGCCGGCTACCTCGAAGTCATGGTGATGGTCGAGGCGCGCACGGTGACCCTGGCGGACCTGCTGCTGATGTTCCTCTATCTCGA
>JBAPWR010000386.1:0-1727 GCA_049283775.1 Thiobacillus sp. | reverse complement strand
ACCGGCAGCCGCGAAGCGATCGAACTGCGCGACGGCGACAAGTCGCGTTATCTGGGCAAGGGCGTGCTTAAAGCGGTCGAGCACATCAACACCGAGATCTGCGAAGCCATCATCGGCCTCGATGTCGAGGACCAGGCCTTCATCGACAAGACCATGATCGAACTCGACGGCACCGACAACAAGTCGCGCCTCGGTGCCAACGCTCTGCTGGCGGTGTCGATGGCCTGCGCGCGCGCCGCCGCCGAGCAGGCCGGCCTGCCGCTCTACCGTTATCTCGGCGGCGCTGCGCCGATGGCGCTGCCGGTGCCGATGATGAACATCATCAACGGCGGTGCACACGCCAACAACAATATCGACATGCAGGAATTCATGGTGATCCCGGTCGGCGCACCGAGCTTTCGTGAGGCCCTGCGTTACGGTGCCGAAGTGTTCCACGCGCTGAAGAAGCTGCTCGACGACGCCGGCATGGCGACCACCGTCGGTGACGAAGGCGGCTTCGCCCCCAACCTGGAATCGCATGAGGCGGCGCTCAAACTGATTGTGCAGGCGATCGAAAAAGCCGGCCTGCAGCCCGGCATCGATGTCGCCATCGGCGTCGATTGCGCGGCGTCCGAGTTCTACAAGGATGGCCTCTACCACCTCGGGTCCGAAGGTCTCAAGCTGAGCTCGGCGCAACTGACCGATTATCTCGCCGCCTGGTGCGACAGCTATCCCGTCATCAGCATCGAGGACGGCATGGCCGAGGGCGACTGGGAAGGCTGGAAAATCCTCACCGACAAGCTCGGCAAGCGCGTTCAGCTCGTCGGAGACGACCTCTTCGTCACCAACACGAAAATCCTCAAGGAAGGCATCGACAAGGACATCGCCAATTCGATCCTGATCAAGGTCAACCAGATCGGTACCTTGTCGGAAACCTTTCAGGCGATCGAGATGGCCAAGCAGGCGGGCTATACCTCGGTGATCTCGCACCGCTCGGGCGAGACCGAGGACACCACCATCGCCGATCTTGCGGTGGCCACCAACGCGCGCCAGATCAAGACCGGCTCGCTGTCGCGTTCCGATCGCATGGCAAAATACAACCAGCTGCTGCGCATCGAGGAAGAACTCGGCGACGCGGCGAGCTATCCCGGCCGCGATGCTTTCCGCCAGCGCGGCTGAGATTTTTTCGAGGCTGCGGCGGCAGGGTCTGACGCTGGCCCTGTGCGCGCTGATCGCATTGCTGCAATATCCGCTCTGGCTGGGCGAGGGCGGGTGGTTGAAAGTACGCGAAGGGGCACAGAAAATAGAGACCCAGCAGGCACTCAACCAGCGTTTGCGGATTCGCAATGCCACGTTGCTGGCCGAGGTCAGCGATCTCAAGCAGGGCAGCGAATCGGTCGAGGAAAAGGCGCGTAGCGAATTGGGCATGGTGGCACCGGATGAATGGTTTGTCCGGGTGATTCCAGCCAACACAGTCGGGAACAAATGATGAGTGATCTGCAAATCGCACTGCTGGTGATCGGCATCGTCATCGTCGCCGCGGTGCTGGTGTTCAACTGGCTGCAGGAACGCCGCTTCCGCAAGCAGGCTGCGGCGGCATTCGACGAGTCGGTCGGTGATGCGTTGATGAAACCGGCCGCCACCCCGCGCGAGTCACCCGGCCGCATCGAGCCAGAGATGCGTGAACCGACGCTCGGTGAAGTGCATGGCCTGGATGTCGGCGAGGGCGCCGAACCGCGGGTGAATAT
>JBAPWR010000385.1:0-7050 GCA_049283775.1 Thiobacillus sp. | reverse complement strand
GGATCCTCGACCGCAACTGGCAAGGCGCCATGATCGAAGGCGCCCGCGTCTACAATGCCGCCGCCTACCACGCCGCCTTTCTGTGGCTGGCCGTCAGCGGGCTAGGCGCAGTCGTGTTCGTGGCGCTGACGCGCGAGACGAACTGCCGCTTGCGCTTCGACTCGGACGCCTGAGTCCGCGCCCGCTTTCACCCGGCTGCAGGATCGCGGGGTTTGCCCGTCTGCCAGCATTGGCGTCCATGGCGCAGGGGTAGACCCGCTCCAGCGTGCCTACCGGGGCAATTCGGCAGGTGCGGTCGGTGCGGGCTGCACGGCGGAATCCCATCTGCCCCGAGTTCTGTCCAGAACAAAAACGCCTTGCATTAATCTCTTTTTGTCCTAGACAAATACTGTGGCCGTCCTGGCCACCCAATCCGCAACATCATCGAACATCGAGAGGACTACGCCATGCAGAACCTTCACATCGACTATCCGGGCACCGATCTCAACTTCGCCAAGGCCAGTTTGCTGGCAAAGCAGGCGGCGCGGGAAAACCACATGCACAACCCGGCCATCATCGCCTGGCACCAACACAGCACCCACGCCATGTCGCCCAGTTTCGAGGGCGCCAATCCCGAGTCCTGGTGGGAAAAATACGGCACGGGCAATGGCGGGCGACTCGAGGTCTCGGTCGGCAGCGAATATGACTTCGTGATGATGGAAAGCGGCGGCTACGAGACCGTGGGCGAGTTGCCGGTGCGCAATCTGGTGGCCGAGGACGGCAGGGAATACATCTGCCTGAGCCCGATGCTGGGCGAGCGATGCGCGTCCATCGAACAGGCCTGCGTCCCGATCGACGAATGGGCCGCCAACCAGTACTGACGGTCGATCCCGCCGTCCGCCGTCCAAAAAGGCGCCCGCGTCGCATGCGGGCGCCTTCTTTTTCCGGCGGTATTTGCAAGCGGAACCAATCACGGTATAAATCGTCTTGTCATAGACAAACAACCATTCTTGTCGCCATGATTCTTGCCTCGCACTTGAGGTTTTTCTGTCCGGCATGTCTGCCGAGCCGCAGCACCAGGAGCCCTGACCTATGTCCGATGACCGCTACGTCCTGATCACCGGTGCTTCCGGCGGGCTTGGCCGCGCCCTGGCACGTCGACTGGAGCAGGAGGGATGCTGGCTGGCCCTGGCAGGCCGGGATGAGGCGCGACTGCGTGCAGCCCATCCGGACAGTGACCACCCCCTGATCGTAGGCGACACCAGCACTGCCGACGGTGCGGCCAGCGTGCTCCAGCAATGCCAGCAGCAGTATGGCCAGCCGCCCGATGCCCTGGCCCATTGCGTGGGTTCCATCGTGGTCGCCCCGCTGCATCGCACCACGCCGGAACAGTACCGCGCCTGCATGGCCGCCAATCTCGACTCGGCCTTCCATACCCTGTCCGCCTGGGTCGACGCCCTGCGTACAGCCAAGCGTCGCGGAACCGCGCTGTTCGTCTCCACCGCCGCAGCCCGCATCGGCACGCCCAACCACGAAGCAGTGGCGGCAGCCAAGGCTGGCCTGGAGGGTCTGGTGCGGGCGGCGGCGGCGACCTATGCCAATGCGGGCATTCGCATCAACGCGGTCGCCCCCGGACTGATGGACACCCCTGCAGCGGCCGGCCTCATCAGCAGTTCGCTGGCCCGCGAGGCCGCCGCGAAACAGTATCCGCTGCCCGGCATCGGCGATCCCGCGCAACTGGCCGACCTGATGGCCTGGCTGTTATCGCCGGCCGCCGAGCGGGTCACTGGCCAGATCTGGTCGTTGGACGGCGGCTTCAGCGCCATCCGGCCGCTGGTGCGGTGAAGCGCGGCCGCAGGAAGAATTGCCCCCCCCTTTCCCCGAACCCTTACAGGAGCACAACCATGATCACCGTCACCCGCGACCCCATCACCCTCAACGATGTCCAGGACCTGACCAACGCCCCCTTCGTCGTCGAGGGCCAGGACGACAAGGCCGTGAAGATCTACTTCGAATCCGAATCCAACCGGGATGAGTACCTCGGCATGGAGTCGCACGAAGGTGTCAATTCATCCGGGCTGAAGAAGATCTTCGACGAGATGGCCGAGAACCCCGATACCGGCAGCATCAACTAGGGTTCGCGCTGGGCGGGCGATCGCGGAATCGCCCGCAACGACGCTTCATTCCCAGTCACGGTCCGCCGTGACGCCGTCCGACATTGATTGCTCTCCAGCACAGTCCAACGCCGCTTAACGCGCGCCTTTCCTGCGCTTTACGCCCTTACCGGTGGCGAGACAAACAGCTTCTCCGATCCGGCAAAGCCCGTTGCGGGCATACGGGTTTGCAAACTTGCGGCTAAAATGGATTGAATAATTCATCGGGCGTCTCAAGGATGCCCATAAGGCCCTGTCGGAGGGGACATCATGAAAAATCGTTTGTCGCAGCAATTACTTGTGTTGTGCACGGCAGGTGCATCGTTGGCAACGGGCGTCTGGAGCGGTTCCGCTTTGGCTGTCGGAGACGCTGCAGCAGGCGCCCAGAAGTCCATCTTCTGCGCGTATTGCCACGGCTCTGACGGCAACCCCCTCGACAACGCCGCGCCGCGCCTGGCGGGTCAGGATGCCGACACCCTGGTCGCCAAGATGAAGCACCAGACCAAGGTGATGGGACAGCACGAGCTGATGATCCAGGCATTCCGCACCGGTCGCGCGCTGAACGACAAGGACATGGCCGACCTGGCCGCCTACTTCTCGAGCCAGCCGGTCAGGCAGACCGTCCACGCAACCAGCCCCTGACCTGCCGACACAGATGAAAAAAGCGCCCGGATCGAGGGCGCTTTTTCTTTTAGCGGGGCGGCTGATCAATACTTGATCGACAGCCCTTTCTGCTTGGAGAAATAGGCCGCCAGGTCGGCCATGTCCTGGTCGGAAAGATTCTCCACCTGGCCGGCCATGATGGCGTTCTTGCGCTTGCCCGACTTGTAGTCCTTGAGGGCGTGATAGAGATAGTCGCTGTACTGTCCGGCAAGGTTGGGGAAACTGGGGGTGGTGCTGATACCGGTTTCACCATGACACGCCGCACAGGTGGCGGACTTGGCCTTGCCGGCTTCGGCATCGCCGCTCTTGGCCTGGACCTGAAGCGAAACACCCAGCGCCAGGATCGAGAAAATGATTGCGGTTTTCTTCATCTCGTCTTCCCCTTATTTCGCCGGACCACTGTAGGACGAGGCGTAGTAAGCCGCCAGATCCTCCATGTCCTGATCCGACAGGCTGCCGGCGATCCCTTTCATGCTCGGGTGGCTGCGTTCGCCGTTCTTGTAGGCCTGCAGGGCAGCGACAATATATTCCGCATGCTGCCCGCCGAGCTTGGGCACGCTGTAGACGCCGGGATAAGCGGTGCGCCATCCCGGGATGCCGTGACATCCGGCGCACATGGAATTTTTTTGTCGTCCGGCCTGGGGGTCGCCCGCTGCCTGGACAGGAACGGCCAGGGTCAACAGCATGGCCGCGCACAGCGTCATCGTCGTGTGTTTCATCTTCCTCGCTCTCTCTGGTTGAGTTGTTTTCAAGTCCCCGTCTGACGCGGGGTTTGCGCAGAATTATAGAGCCGGGCCGAGTGGCTGTTAAGTACAATCTCGGCGGAAAAGCCTTTAGTGACAGGCAGTTATATAATATCCACTAATATGCTTATGGATAATCCATGATCAGTCTGCAGTCCTGTCCGCTCTGGCTTTACCGGCTTCTTCCCTTTCTGCGCTGGTGGCCCATGGTCGACCAGCAGACCCTCAAAGCGGATGGATTGGCTGCACTCACCGGTGCCCTGATCGTCCTGCCGCAGGCGGTGGCCTTCGCCACCATCGCCGGCCTGCCTCCTGAATATGGCCTGTACGCTGCGATGGTGCCGGCGATCGTCGCGGCTTTGTGGGGATCGAGCTGGCATCTGGTATCGGGTCCGACGACGGCGATTTCGATCGTGGTGTTCGCCTCGATCAGCCCATTGGCCGAACCCGGCAGCCCGCAGTTCATCGGCCTGGTGCTGACGCTTACCCTGCTGACCGGGCTGATCCAGTTGGTGATGGGACTGGCGCGGCTCGGCGCGCTGGTCAATTTCATTTCCCACACCGTCATCATCGGTTTCACCGCGGGTGCAGCGATCCTCATCGCCGCCAGCCAGATCAAGAATTTCTTCGGGCTGGAGATGCCGCGCGGACTGCACTTCCACGAAGTGCTGCTGCAGTTCGGCTCGCACGTCACCGATACCCAGCCCTGGGTGCTGACCGTCGGGGTCATCACCCTGGCGGCGGGCATCCTCGCCAAGCGCTATCTGCCCAGGCTGCCCTACATGATCGTCGCGATGGTGGCGGGAGGCGTGGCGGCGGCGATCATCAATGGCCAGTTCGGCGCGGAACACACCGGCATTCTCACCGTCGGCGCGCTGGTGGCGTCGTTTCCGCCACTGTCGCTGCCGGACTTCTCCTTCGCCGCGATCAAGCACACCTTCTTTCCTGCCACCATCATCGCCATCCTGGCGCTGACCGAAGCCGTGGCCATCGCCCGCTCGGTGGCGATCAAATCCGACCAGCGCATCGACAGCAACCAGGAGTTCGTCGGCCAGGGCCTGTCCAACATCGCCGGCAGCTTCTTCTCCGGCTATGCCTCCAGCGGCTCGTTCAACCGCAGCGGCGTCAACTACGCCTCGGGCGCGAGCACGCCGCTGGCGGCTGCGCTGTCGGCGGTTTTCCTGTTGCTGATCGTGCTGCTGGTCGCCCCCCTGGCCGCGTACCTGCCGGTGGCATCGATGGCCGCCATCCTCTTCATCGTCGCCTGGGGGCTGATCGACTTCCACCACATCGCCGAGATCATCAAGCTCTACAAGCGCGAGCGCGTGATCCTCGCCATCACTTTTTTCGGCACCCTGATCGACCTGGAAAAGGGCATCTTTCTCGGCATCCTGGTATCGCTGCTGTTCTACCTGTACCGCACTTCGCAGCCGTCGATCCGTGAGCTGGTGCCGCCCAGGGAACAGCTCGGCAACCCGCGGCGCAAATTCGTGCCGCTCGCGGACGATCAGTCGACCTGCCCACAAATGGCGATGTTGCGGCTGGATGGGTCGATCTTCTTCGGCGCGGTCGAGCACGTGCAGCAGAGGTTTCGCAGTGTCGACGAGTACGACCCGCAGAAAAAGCACCTGGTCCTGCTGGCGCGCTCGGTCAATTTCATCGACCTGGCGGGTGCCGAGATGCTGGCCAAGGAGGCGGCGCGGCGGCGCAAGATCGGCGGCGGCTTCTACCTCATCGGCGTCCAGCCCGGCATGTGCGAGATGCTGAGGCGCGGCGGCCAGGTCGAGGTCATCGGCGATGACAACATTTTCAGCCACAAGGGCGATGCGCTGCGCAGCATCTATCCCCGCCTCGATCCGGCCGTCTGCCGCAACTGCCAGGCGCGCATCTTCGAGGAATGCCAGACCACCCTGCCCGATGGAGCACCACGCGATGGGACACCGACTCAGTAAGATCTACACCCGCACCGGCGACGACGGCAGCACCGGTCTCGCCGGCCAGGTCCGCCTGCCCAAGGATGACGTCCGCATCGAGGCCATCGGCACGGTCGACGAGCTCAACAGCGTGATCGGCCTGCTGCTGGCGGAAACCCTGCCGCTGGATGCGCGCGAGTTGATGGTGCGTGTCCAGCACCGCCTGTTCGATCTCGGCGGCGAACTGGCGATGCCCGAATACCAGACCCTGAATGACGCCGAGACCGCGCGACTCGAAGCCGCCATCGATGCTTGGAACGACAGCCTGCCGCCGCTCAGGGAATTCATCCTGCCGGGCGGCTCGCGTGCGGGGGCGACCTGCCACCTGGCGCGCACGGTCTGCCGCCGCGCCGAACGCGCACTGGTGCACCTGCATCGCAGCGAGGCCTTGCGCCCCGCCCTGCTGCACTACGTCAACCGCCTATCGGACGTGCTGTTCGTGCTGGCGCGTGTGCTCAATCGCGAGGCGGGAACGGAAGTCACCTACTGGCAGAAGGCCGAGTAGTCTCTCGCTGCTGGCGCCGCCAGACCCAGGGCTGCACAGCCTCGTCGTCCTGCCACAAACCGCGGCGCTGACGCTTCGCCTCGGCCTGCAGGGCTCGCAATTCGGCCTGCCCGCGCCAGGCGGATGCCCAGGCATGACCCTGCCGCACCAGTTCGGCGTTTATATCTAGATCGTCGAGCCAGATGCGGCCGACCGTGCGGCCATAGTCGTCGGTCGCCACGGTGTCGATCCTGACCCGTCGGTTCAATAGCCATTCAGACAAGGCGCGGGTGGCCGCCTCGCCATGCGGCTGATCGGCTTCGGGCGCATCGATGGCGGCAAGGCGGATTTTCATGAAGGCGCGGGATGCGGGGGCGTAATGATCGGGCTTGAACAGCACGGTATCGCCGTCGACCACCACGATGACCACGCCTTGCAGCGTTGCCGCCGCTGCGCCGGCAGCCAGCGCAAGCCATAAGGCCAGACCCGAGACCGCACGGACGAGCCGGGCGAAAGACTGACGAAGCGGGATCGGACTCACCCGGCGAGCATTTCCGCCGCATGCTGACGGGTGGTGGAAGTGATCTTCAGGCCGCCCAGCATGCGGGCGACTTCCTCGACCCGCGCCGCCTCATTCAGCACCTCGATGTGCGACGTGACCAGCCCGCCGCTCGCCACCTTGGCCACGCGCAGGTGATGGCTGCCGCGTGCCGCCACCTGCGGCAAATGGGTGATGACCAGCACCTGGCGAGTCTCGCCGAGCTTGGCCAGGCGACGGCCGACGGCCTCGGCGATGCTGCCGCCGATGCCGACGTCGACTTCGTCGAAGATCAGCGTCGGCACGCCTGCCACGCCGGAAAGCGCAGTCTGGATCGCCAGGCTGATGCGCGAAAGTTCGCCGCCCGATGCGACCTTGCCCAGTGCTCCGGCCGGCAATCCGGGGTGACTGGCGACGAGGAAGCTGACGTCTTCAAGACCGTGGGCGCGCGGTTCGTTCGAGGGCTGCAACTCGATATCGAGATGGCCCCCCGCCAGCGCCAGCTCATGTATCGCGG
>JBAPWR010000384.1:0-1667 GCA_049283775.1 Thiobacillus sp. | reverse complement strand
TGCTCGAAGGCGCCGTCACCCGCATCGAGGGGCCGCTGCTGTTCGCGAAGCGGGCGGCGCGGGTGGGGCTCAACGCGGCCGTCGAAGTCATCGGCCAGGACGGACAGGCGCGCCTCGGCCGCGTCGCCGCGCTCGACGAGCAGGCCATGGTCATCGAGGTCCTGCAGTCGACGGCCGGCCTCGGCCTCGAGGGGACTCGCGTGCGGTTGCGCCCGGAACCGCTGCTGTTCGGCGTCGGCCCCAACCTGCTCGGCCGCATCTTCGACAGCGTCGGCCGGCCGATCGACGGCGGGCCGCCGGTCGCGGCGCGGGCGCGCATGCGCATCGAGGGCCTTGCGATCAATCCGTCGTGGCGCGCGCTGCCGCGCGACTTCATCGAGACCGGCGTGTCGGCGATCGACCTGCTGAACAGCCTCGTGCGCGGACAGAAGCTGCCGCTCTTCTCCGCCGGCGGCCTTCCACACGACCGGATTGCGACCGAGATCGCGCAGCGCGCGCGCCTGCGCGGCGGTGCGAGCAGCGATTTTGCAGTCGTGTTCGCCGGCATGGGCGTGCCGCACGACACGGCGGAGCAGTTCCGCCTCGCGATGGAGTCGAGCGGCGCGCTCGGTCACACCGTGCTGTTCTTGAACCTCGCCGACGAGCCGGGCATGCAGCGGCTGCTCACGCCGCGCTACGCGCTCACGGCCGCGGAGTACCTCGCCTTCGTCGAGGGGCGCCACGTGCTCGTGATCCTGACCGACATGACCAACTACTGCGAGGCGCTGCGCGAGGTATCGGCGAGCCACGGCGAGATCCCGGGCCGCAAGGGCTATCCTGGCTACATGTATTCCGACCTCGCCGCACTCTACGAACGCGCCGGCTGCATCCGCGGCAAGGCGGGCACGCTGACACAGCTGCCGATCCTGACGATGCCGGGCGACGACATCGGCCACCCGATCCCCGACCTGACCGGCTACATCACCGAAGGGCAGATCGTGATCGACCGCGAGCTCGACCGCCGCGGCATCTACCCGCCGATCAAGGTGTTGCCGAGCCTGTCGCGACTGATGGACGCCGGTACCGGCGAAGGCTATACGGACGCGGACCACCCGGCCCTCGCGCACCAGCTGTTCGCAGCCTACGCGCGCGCCGTGCGCGTACGGACGCTCGCGAGCGTGATGGGCGAACAGGGCCTGCCGGAGGCGGATCGCAAGTTCCTCGAGTTCGGGCAGCGCTTCGAGGAGCAGTTCCTGAACCAGCCCGCCTCCCGCACGCTCGAGGAGAGCATGGAGGCCGGCTGGAGCGTGCTGCGTGGCCTGCCGCGCACCGAGCTCACGCGCCTCTCGGATGCGCAGATCAAGCATCACCTCGAAGAGCCGGCCCATGGCTGAAGCCGGCGGCGAGGTGCTTGCGACCCGGGTCGCCTTCCTCGAGTTGAAGGACGAGCGGCGGCTCATCCAGGAGGGCTACGAGCTGCTCGACGAGAAGCGCGTGCTGCTCGCCACGGAGATCATGCGCCAGCTGCGCAACTACGCCAGCCTGCAGCAGGAGATCGGACGTCTTGGCGCGGAGGCGCTCGCGGCCTTCGAGTCCGCAGTGGGCGTGCACGGGTTCGACGAGCTGACCGTGGAGCCCAAGTTCGATCTCGGTCCGTCGCTGCTGCGCGTCCACGAGCAGTCCTTCCT
>JBAPWR010000383.1:0-2252 GCA_049283775.1 Thiobacillus sp. | reverse complement strand
ATTCGAAGGGCTGGTTGCGGTCGAGGCTGGAATCGAATTGGGTGCCGTCGGTCAGCCAGCCGGTGTAGTGCACGCTGACCCGGTTCCCGGCTGCAGCGACCGTGCCGCTGCCGACCGCGAGTTCCTCGATGATCAATCCCGACGCAGTGGTGGTCGCGCTGCCCTGGTCGAGGACGACGGGCGCCGGCGCGACGGTGTTTTCGCCGGAAGAGCAGGCGCCCAGCAGGAGGAGGGCGAGGCCGGCAGCGGCAGGATGCAGTCTGTTCATGTTTTTTCCGTGTCGTCGATCAATTGGTTTTTTGCGTTGCGCGACCGCGGTCGCGCCAGAATTCGTGCAGGTCGTAGGCACCCCAGATCGCCAGGGCCAGATGGTCGGTGCGGCTGGTCTCGCGTTCCTCGGGGCTGAGCTCGTCTTCCGGAGCCATCAGCACGTAGAACGGCTCGAGCTTCTCGTCGACGAAGGCTTCGTCCTTGCTGCCCTGCGGCAGGGTCCAGTCGCTTTCCCAGTATTCCACCGCCAGCAGGAATCCGTTTGCCCACAGCTGGGCATGCAGGGGAATGCCCTCGGCCTTGAGGCGCGCCGCATCGGCCGGCGGCAGGTCGCCGAGCAGGCCGTCCCAGTCCATGATCAGCGGCGCCAGCGCGCGGGGATCGGCGAGGTTCTCGACCGGGGCGTCGAGGGCTCGGGAAATCTCGTTCCAGCGGCGCTGGAACAGCGCCATGAAGCGCGACTCTTCGGCCGCGTTGTCGAACACGCCCGCCAGGCCATCGACCCGGTCGAGCAGGATGGGGAAGAATTCGTCGGGGGCGACCGCGCGCGGACCGCAGATCAGGGCGGTGATGAAGCCATCCACGCTTTCCAGCGACAGCGGCACGTCGCTGCGCTCGTCGAGCAGGTCGATCCAGTCGGCCAGCTCGTCGATCTCGTCCTCGCCGAGCGGTGCGTTGGGGGACTTGGATGGCTTGGGTGCGGTCATGGAGTCGGCCTGGATAGTCGGTTGGCGGAGCAGCGCTTCGCGTAAAATCGCCCCATGAATTCTACCGTGATGGCATTGACCGAATCACTCTGGCCGGAAAGTTTCCGCGTGCTGGGATGGCTCGGCCTGCTGTTCCTCGGCTGGCGCTGGTGGCAGTCGGGCGACTGGCGCAAGCTCGGCGATTCCTCGCGCCTGAACCTGTTCCTCGCTGCGACGGTGGCGCTGCTGGTGCTGTGGCAGATCAAGACCGGAATCAGGACCGGGCTGAGCTTCCACCTGTATGGCATCGCGGTGCTGACCATGATGTTCGGCTTCTGGCGCGCCTGCTTCGCCGGGGTACTGATCCTGCTGGCGAACGCCCTGTTCGGGCGCGGTAGCCTGGCGACCCTGGGCCTCGATGCGATGCTGGTCGTCGTCCTGCCGGCCGCGGTCAGCTGGGGTTTCTATCTGCTGCTCGACCGCAAGCTGCCGAATCATTTCTTCATCTACGTGCTCGGCAACGGCTTCTTCGGCGGTGCGCTGTCGGTGACCGCGATCGGCCTGGCGACCACAGCAGCCATGGCACTGGCCGGCGCCTACTCGCTCGACTACCTGCTCGAGCACTACACCCCCTACACCGTGCTGATCGCCTGGGCCGAAGCCTTTTCCACCGGCATGGCCGTCACCGTGATGGCGGTGTACCGCCCGCAATGGCTGGAAACCTTCGATGACGTGCGGTATATCCAGAACAAATAATTCATCTAGCCGCCAAGGACGCAAAGGTTCGCAAAGGACTGCCAGCTGATGTCTCGTTTGGGCCTGCTGTGCGATTCTTCCTTCGCGTTCCTTCGCGACCTTCGCGGTTAATCTTTTTCGATTCTTTCAGCCTTGCAGATTACCTACCCCGACCTTCCCGTCAGCGCGCGGCGCGACGACATTCTCGACGCGCTGTGCAACAACCGCGTGCTGATCCTGTGCGGCGAGACCGGTTCGGGCAAGACCACGCAGATTCCCAAGATGTGCCTGGAGGCCCGACTTGGATCAGAGGCGGCGCGGTCCGGCAAGCTGATCGGCTGCACCCAGCCGCGCCGCATCGCCGCGCGTTCGGTGGCGGCGCGCATCGCCCAGGAACTCGGCAGCGAACTCGGCGGCCTGGTCGGGTACAAGGTGCGGTTCACCGACAAGGTGCGCCACGACACCGCGATCAAGGTGATGACCGACGGCATCCTGCTGGCCGAAAGCCAGGGCGATCCGCTGCTGTCGCGCTACGACACCATCATCATCGACGAGGCGCAC
>JBAPWR010000382.1:0-7216 GCA_049283775.1 Thiobacillus sp. | reverse complement strand
GCAAGGCCGTGCCGAGGTCGGGCTGGCGCAGGATGAAGAGGAAGGGAATCAGCAGCAGCACCGCGCCCACCCAGTAATGCCGGGCACGCAGAACCGCCTCGTGGCGCTGGAAATACCAGGCCAGCATCAGCGGCAGGGCGACCTTGAGCAATTCGGACGGCTGGAAAGACATCACGCCGAGATTCAGCCAGCGCCTCGAGCCGTTGCGCACCTCGCCGAACAGCGCGACGCCGAGCAGCAGCACCACGCCGGCGACGTACAGCGGCGGACCGAACCTGGCGAGGATATGCGGCGGTACGTTGGCCACCACCAGCATCACCGCCAGCGCCAGCGAGATATTCACCAGATGGCCGCTGATGCGCGCCGGGCTCTGCCCCGAGGCGCTCGCCACCACGGCCAGACCGAGGCCGAGCAGGGCCAGAACCAGCAACAGCAGCACGCCGTCGAGATGGCGCATCCAGAGAAACAGCCAGGGTTTAATTTGCGCCACGCTTGATGTCCTGCTTCATGTCCCGGGGGTATTGGCCCGTCAGGTGGTAATCGAGTACCTTGCGCGCGATCGGCGCGGCAGTGCCGCTGCCCGAGCCACCGTTTTCAACCAGCACGGCGATCGCGATGGTCGGATTCTCGGCCGGCGCATAGGCGATGAACAGTGCATGATCGAGATGCTTGCGTGCCAGACGGCGGGCATCGTAGCGCTCACCCTGCCTGATGCCGACCACCTGCGCGGTGCCGGTCTTGCCGGCAATCGTGTAGGCGGCGCCGGCTGCGGAAGCCGCTGCCGTGCCGCCCGGGCGCATCACGTCGAGCATGCCTTCCCGCACCAGCTCGAGATGCTCAGGGTTGATCGCCAGCTGGTCGCGCACCATGCCAGACTGCGGCTTCCAGGTGCGGGTATGGGGATCGCGCACCGCCTGCACCAGGCGTGGCTCGACGCGCTTGCCGCCATTGGCGAGCATGGCGGTCGCGGTCGCCAGTTGCAGCGGCGTGGTCAGGTGGTAGCCCTGTCCGATCCCGGCGATCACGGTTTCACCGGGATACCAGGGCTTGTTCCAGCGGCGCTGCTTCCACTCGCGCGAAGGCAACAGCCCGGAGGACTCGCCCTCCAGGTCGATGCCGGTCTTTTCCCCCAGACCGAACTGCGCCAGGTAATCGTGCATGCGGTCGATCCCCATTTCATACGCCAGCTCGTAATAGTAGGTATCGCATGATTGCGAGATCGACTTGCGCAGATCGACCACCCCATGCCCTTCGGGTTTCCAGTCGCGGAAGCGGTGGCTGCTTCTGGGCAGGCTGAAATAACCGGGATCGACGATTTTGTCCGAGTCCTTGCGCAAACCCAGTTCCAGCCCGGCCAGGGCCATCAGCGGCTTGATCGTCGATCCCGGCGGGTAGATGCCGCGCAGCACCCGGTTGACCATCGGCCGGTCTTCCGACTCGTTGAGCGATTTCCAGGTCTCCGGGTCGATGCCGTCGACGAAAAGATTGGGATCGAAACCCGGCCGGCTCACCATTGCCAGCACGCCGCCAGTTCGCGGGTCGAGCGCCACCAGGCCGCCGAGGTAATCGCCGAAGGCATGCTCGGCCACTGCCTGCAGGTTCGAGTCGAGAAACAGCTTGAGGTCGTGTCCCGGCAATGGCGGGATGCGCGACAACACCCGCACCGCACGGCCACCCGAATCCGTTTCCATCTGTTCGAATCCGGTTCGCCCGTGGAGCAGGGACTCATAGCGCTGTTCCAGTCCGACCTTGCCGATATGGACGCTGCCCTTGTAGTTCTGCACCCGCCCCGCCTCGCGCAACCTCTTCATGTCCTTGTCGTTGATGCGTCCGATGAAGCCGACCACATGCGCCATGCCGTCGCCGGTCGGGTAGTTGCGGAACAGGCGGGCCTTGACCTCGACCCCCGGCAGGCGATAGCGGTTGGCGGCAATGATCGCCACTTCTTCGTCGCTCAGGCGGTTCTTCAGGGGAACCGTCTCGAACTCGTGCGACTCGGCCAGCAGCCTGCGAAAACGCCGGACCTGCCCCGGCGTGATTTCGATCAGTTCGCCAAGGTCGGCGAGGGTCTTGTCCAGGCTTGCGGTTTGCGCCACGACGATTTCCAGCGTGTAGGCGGAATAGTTTTCCGCCAGGATGGTGTCGTTCGCATCCATGATCAGGCCGCGATGCGGCGCCAGCGGCACCAGCGCTATGCGATTGTTCTCGGCACGCTGGGTGTAGTGGTCATGCTGCAGGACCTGCAGGTAGAAGCCGCGCGCCAGCAACACCAGCGCCAGCAGCAGCACGAATCCTCCGGCCACCTTGAGGCGCGCCTGGAAGCGCGCCATTTCCAGATCGAGGTTCTTGATCTGCGGTCGTACGCTCATTCCCGCCGCATTCCCTTGCCGTGCCATAACTGGATGAGTGAGGCCACGCCGTACCACAGGACGGTGGTGCTGATCGCCGGCAGCACGATGCCCCATCCCGAGGGCGGGGCGACCGCCAGCCAGCCGATCAGGAGCACGGCCAGCTGCACCATCAGGAAAACCGGCAGCAGCTGGATCGCCTGTCTCAGGGGGTCGAACTGCAGCAGCCGCAAGCGCAGCAAATGCATGGCATACGCGCCGGCCACATAGGCCATGGCATGCTGGCCAAATACCACGCCGTCGTGGAAGTCGCTCAGCAATCCGAGCGCGAACGCCCAGCCCATCCCCACCCGATGCGGATGATGCAGGGCACCATACAACACCAGCAGCAAGAGGAAATCCGGACGCAGCAGCAGACCGATCCCTGACCAGGGCAAGGACTGCAGCCAGAGTGCCAGCAACAGCGCCATGGCCAGACTGCGCCAGCTTCCCGCCTCGTGCCTGGCTGACTTGTCCGCAGCCATCAGGGCTTCTCCTCCGCCACGCCAGGCAGCAACACGCGCACCATGCGATCCCTTTCAATTCCCGCCAGCGGCACGCAGTCAATGCGCAGATAAGGATTGGTCGTCGAGCGGCTCACCCGGGTGACGCGCGCAACCGGTATCCCCGCGGGGTAGACGCGATCGATACCCGAGGTCAGCAGAATGTCGCCCTCGCGCACATCCGTTCGCACCGTCATGTGGCGCAACTCCAGCAAACCGCTGCGTCCAGCGCCCGCAACCAGGCCACGCTGGCCGGTACGCTCGATAAAAACCGGGGTGAGCAGATCACGGTTGGTCACCAGCGTGACCTCGCTGCTCGTGGCATAAACCCGGCTGATCTGCCCGATCAGCCCATCCGCGCCGACCACCGGCAAGCCAGCTTGCAAACCCGACCTCCCGCCGCGGTCGAGGGTCAGACGCTGGGCGAACCAGTCCTGTCCCTGATACAACACCGACGCCGTCACCCCGCGCAAATCCGGGCGAGAGTCGAGCGCTGCCAGCCGACGCAACTCCGCGTATTCACGCACCAGATCACGAGTGGCATTGATTTCGGCACGGAGTTCGGCGCGCTCCTGCAGCAGGGCGTCGCGTTCGCGCTGCAGGGCGCGATGGCGGGTCAGAAAGCCGGCTATTTCGTCGGCCATCTCGAAAGGCGCCCGGGCGGCATGACGCAAGGGCTGGGTCACCAGCGCAAGGCTGGCGCGCACGCCTTCCAGCGCGTGGTACCGGGAATCGAGTGCCACCATGGCAAGGCCGACCAGCAGCCAGATGATCAGCCGGCTGGTCGCCCCCAGGCCACGAACGAACATGGGCTGGCCCGACGCGGCCATTCAGCGTGCCCCCAGGGAAAGCCGGTTCAGCGGTGCGTTTGCCGAGACAGCCTTCACTCGTTGGTAAAGACCGAGGCGAGCTTGTCCATCTCTTCCAGCGCCCGACCCGATCCGCGCACCACGCAGGTCAGCGGATCATCGGCGACGATCACCGGCAGGCCGGTTTCCTCCATCAGCAGGCGATCGAGGTCGCGCAGCAGCGCGCCACCGCCGGTCAGCACCATGCCTTTTTCGGCAATGTCGGCACCGAGTTCGGGCGGAGTCTGCTCCAGCGCCATCTTCACCGCGCTGACGATGGCGTTCAGCGGCTCGGTCAGGGCTTCGAGGATTTCATTGGACGACACGTTGAAACTGCGCGGCACGCCCTCGGCGAGGCTGCGGCCCTTGACCTCCATCTCCAGCACTTCGGCGCCAGGGAAGGCCGAGCCCATTTTTTTCTTGATCTGCTCGGCGGTCGCCTCACCGATCAGCATGCCGTAGTTGCGGCGGATGTAACTGATGATCGCATCGTCCATGCGGTCGCCACCGACCCGCACCGAGTTGGCATAGACCACGCCGCCGAGCGAGATCACGCCGACCTCGGTGGTGCCGCCGCCGATGTCGACCACCATCGAGCCGGTCGCCTCGGCCACCGGCAGGCCGGCACCGATTGCCGCCGCCATCGGTTCCTCGATCAGATAGACCTGTCTTGCACCGGCACCGATCGCCGACTCGCGGATGGCGCGCCGCTCCACCTGGGTCGAGCCGCAGGGCACGCAGATGATGATGCGCGGACTGGGGCGGAACATGCGGGTGTCATGCACCTTCTTGATGAAATACTTGAGCATCTGCTCGGTCACGGTGAAGTCGGCGATCACGCCATCCTTCATCGGCCGGATCGCCTGCAGGTTGCCCGGGGTACGGCCCAGCATCATCTTGGCTTCCGCGCCCACTGCCTGGACCGTGCGCTTGCCGCCGGCCTGGGAATCGGTGCGGATCGAAACGACCGAAGGCTCGTCGAGCACGATGCCGCGATCGCGCACGTAAATCAGGGTATTGGCGGTGCCGAGATCGATCGCCAGATCGGTGGAAAAATAGCTGGTCAGGAACTTGAACATGATTGGGCGCAGGTGCCGCTAAAACGCAGCAAAATGACAGAAAAAATAAGGGGCCATGATACCCTAATGGGCTTCGTTCAAGTAAGTCATCAGGTGGTTCCATGTCCCTCACCCAGGACGACGTCAAGCGCATCGCCAGCCTGGCCCGCATCGAGATCGACGATGCGCAGGCGCAAGCTGCGCAGGCCCAGCTCAACAGCATTTTCGACCTCATCGCCAGCATGCAGGCGGTGGACACCAGCGGCATCGCACCGATGGCGCATGCGCAGGAGGTCTATCAGCGACTGCGCGACGATGTGGTGACCGAATCCGACCGCCATGCCGCCTTCCAGGCCATCGCACCGGCTGTTGAAAACGGCCTGTATCTCGTGCCGAAAGTCATCGAATGACCCTACCCGACACCCGTATTTCAGCGCTTGCCGCGCAACTTGCCAGCAAACAGGTTTCCAGCCGCGAGCTCGCCCAGGCCTACCTGGAGCGCATCGATGCCCTCAATCCGGCCATCAACGCCTTCATCACGGTGGATGCCGACAAGACCCTGGCCGAGGCCGCCGCTGCCGACGCCCTCATCGCGGCAGGCCAGGCCGGCCCGCTCACCGGCGTGCCGGTGGCGCACAAGGACATTTTCTGTACCGACGGCTGGCTCACCACCTGCGGCTCGAAGATGCTGCACAACTTCGTCGCCCCCTACGACGCCCACGTGATCCAGCGTTTCAAGGCCGCCGGCATGCCCAGCCTGGGCAAGACCAACATGGACGAATTCGCCATGGGCTCATCCAACGAGACGAGCCATTACGGCGCGGTGAGGAACCCGTGGAACCTCGACTACGTCCCCGGCGGTTCGTCCGGGGGTGCCGCAGCCTGCGTCGCCGCGCGCATGGCCCCCGCCGCCACCGGCACCGATACCGGCGGCTCGATCCGCCAGCCGGCCGCGCTGTGCGGCATCACCGGACTCAAGCCCACCTACGGCCTGGTATCGCGCTACGGCATGATCGCGTTCGCTTCCAGCCTCGACCAGGCCGGACCGATGGCGCCGTCGGCCGAGGACTGCGCGCTGCTGCTCAACGTCATGACCGGCTTCGATCCCCACGACTCGACCAGCCTGGAACGCGACAAGGAGGATTACACCCGCGACCTGGACAAGCCGCTGGCCGGCCTGCGCATAGGCCTGCCGCGCGAGTTCTTCGCCGCAGGGCTCAACAATGAAGTGGCGACCGCGGTCGAAGCCGCCGTCGCCGAACTGAAGAAACTCGGCGCCACCACGGTCGAGATCTCGCTCGCCAATTCGCAGCTCGCCATTCCGGTCTACTACGTGCTGGCGCCCGCCGAGGCATCAAGCAACCTGTCGCGCTTCGATGGCGTGCGCTACGGCTACCGTGCCCCCGAGTACGCCGACCTCAACGACATGTACGCCAAGACCCGCGCGCAGGGCTTCGGCGCAGAAGTGAAGCGCCGCATCATGATCGGCGCCTACGTACTCTCGCATGGCTACTACGATGCCTACTACCTGCAGGCGCAAAAGATCCGCCGCCTCATCGCCGACGATTTCAGCGCAGCCTTCCAGGCCTGCGACCTTATCCTCGGCCCCACCGCCCCGGGCACCGCGTTCAAGCTCGGCGAGAAGTCCGACGACCCGGTGGAGATGTATCTCAACGACCTCTACACCATCCCGGCCAACCTCGCCGGCCTGCCCGGCATGTCGTTGCCCTGCGGTTTCGATTCCAGGGGCCTGCCGATCGGCCTGCAACTGGTCGGCGACTATTTCAGCGAAGCGAAGATGCTCAACGTCGCCCATCAGTACCAGCGCGTCACCGACTGGCACAGCCGCCAACCGGAGGGCCTGAAATGAATCGGGGCCGCGATAACTGGGAAGTGGTCATCGGGCTGGAGGTGCACACCCAGCTCGCCACCCGGTCGAAGATTTTCTCTGGCAGCAGCACCGCCTTCGGCGCCGCCCCCAACACCCAGGCGAGCGCGGTCGACATCGCGCTGCCCGGCGTGCTGCCGGTGCTGAACAAGGGCGCGGTGGAATGCGCGATCAGGTTTGGCCTCGCCATCGGCGCGACGCTCAACCGCGTCAACGTCTTCGATCGCAAGAACTACTTCTATCCCGACCTGCCCAAGGGCTATCAGATCAGCCAGTTGGCGAAGCCCATCGTCGAGGGCGGTGCGCTGAAAATCCTCGTGGATGGCGAAGAAAAAACCGTCAACCTGACCCGCGCCCACATGGAAGAGGACGCCGGCAAGTCGCTGCACGAGGACTTCCACGGCATGACCGGAATCGACCTCAACCGCGCCGGCACGCCACTGCTGGAAATCGTCTCCGAGCCGGAAATGCGCTCTTCCGCCGAGGCCGTGGCCTATGCCCGCGCCCTGCATACCCTGGTAACCTGGATCGG
>JBAPWR010000381.1:0-6288 GCA_049283775.1 Thiobacillus sp. | reverse complement strand
GCTCGCGCACCGCGCTGTGGAAGGGCTGGTTGATGGTCGCGTTCGGTATATTCGTGCTGGCCAAGTCGGCCTGGCAGTGGTCGGCCGGTATCGTGCCGGAGCCATTCATCATGGGCTGGGTGAGCCTCCTGGCGCTGGCAGTCAATGTCGGCGTCGCGGCGCTGCTGTTCGTCCATCGCCAGGGCGACGCGCAGGCGCGCTCGGTGTGGCTGTGCTCGCGCAACGATGCGCTGGGGAATCTGGCAGTGATGGGCGCCGCAGCCGGAGTGTGGGCGACAGCCCATGGCTGGCCGGATATCGCGGTCGCGTTGCTGCTGGCCGGTCTGGCGCTGAGCTCGGGCGTCTCGGTGATCCGCCACGCGCGCCAGGAACTGCGCCAGGCCCCGATGTAGGTCGGCAGGCGCGGCGCGTCTGTCAGTTGGCTGTCTGACGCAATAGCGCCCACTCGACATGTTCGCGCACCAGCGCGGACGGATGCCCGAGACGGGCTGCCAGCGCGTTCCGCACCGTGTCCGACGGCGGGGCGTTGCCCAGTGCCACGGCGATATTGCGCAGCCAGCGTTCGTGGCCGATGCGGCGAATGGCAGAACCTGCGAGGCGATGGTCGAACTCGGTTTCGTTCCAGGAAAAGAGCTCGACCAGCGATGGCTGGTCCAGGCCGTGCCGCACCGCAAAGTCGGGCAGCGGGCTGGTTTTGGCGAAGCTGTTCCACGGGCATGCCAACTGGCAGTCGTCGCAGCCGTAGATGCGGTTGCCGACCAACGGGCGCAAAGCCTCGGGAATGCTGCCCTTGTGCTCGATGGTCAGGTAGGAAATGCAGCGCCGGGCATCGAGGCGATAGGGCGCGACGATGGCGGCGGTGGGGCAGATGTCGATGCAGGCCTGGCAAGTGCCGCAGTGGTTGGCTTCCGCCGCGTCGACCGGCAGCGGCAGGTCGGTGTAGATTTCGCCGAGAAAAAACCACGAGCCATGGTCGCGGCTGAGCAGCAGGGTGTGTTTGCCGCGCCAGCCGAGTCCGCTCTTGCTGGCGAGCTCGACTTCCATCACCGGTGCGCTGTCGGCGAATACCCGGTAACGATGTTCACCGACCGCGCCACTGATGCGATCGGCCAGTTGCTGCAGACGCGCCCGCATGACTTTGTGGTAGTCGCGGCCGAGGGCGTAGCGGGCGATATAGGCGCTTTCGGGTTGTCCCAAAACCTTTCCCGCATCGGCCGAACCGGGTGGAAAGTAATCAAGGCGCGCGCTGATCACGCGGCGCGTTCCCGTAACCAGTTCGGCCGGGCGACTGCGCTTGGTGCCGTGGCTCGCCATATAATCCATCTCGCCATGAAAACCCATCTCGAGCCACCGCTGCAGGGCGATTTCCGCAGCCGACAGGTCGCAGTCGGTGATACCGACTGCGGCGAAGCCGAGTTCGCTTCCCCAGTTCTTGATCTGCCTTGCGAGTGCGTCTAGGTCATGCATGAGCGCGATGATAACGTGAGCCTGAAGCGCCATCTCGAAGACGAGGCCGCGACCCTTGCGTTGGGCGCCGAGCTGGCAGGCGAACTGCAATCCGGCATGACGCTCTACCTGGAAGGTGACCTGGGAGCGGGCAAGACCACCCTGGTTCGCGGTATGCTGCGCGCACTAGGCTATGCCGGACGGGTGAAAAGTCCGACCTATACCCTGACCGAGACCTACAGTCTGCCGGCGTTCGATTTGTATCATTTTGATCTATACAGAATGCACGATCCGCGTGAATGGCTGGATGCGGGGTTTCGCGAATTGGCTGACAGTGATACGGTTAAGCTGATTGAATGGCCTGACAGGGCGGCCGGCTGGCTGCCGCAGGCCGATGTCCGTGTCAAATTGCGGGTCGAGGATACGGGGCGTGAAGTCGAATGCGTTGCTGAAACCGAACAAGGGAAAGCGTTATTGAAGCGATGTTGCAAGTCCTGTTAAGACTCATACTTTTGTGCGGGGCAGGCTTGTCGGCTTGGGTACAGGCATCCGAGCTGACCGCCACGCGTCTCTGGCCGTCTCCCGAATACACCCGCATCACCCTCGAGTCGTCGCAGCCGATCGCACACAAGTATTTCCAGTTGAGCAATCCCGATCGTCTGGTGGTCGATCTGGAAGGGCTTGTTACGGGTGCGCGCCTCGATGAACTGCAGAAGCAGTTGTCGGCGGGGGACCCCTACGTTGCAGCGATCCGCTCGGGTCTCAATCGCCCTGGCGTGACCCGTCTGGTGATCGAGCTGAAGGCAGCCGTCAAGCCATCGGTTTTTCAGTTGCAGCCGCTCGGTGAATACGGCCATCGTCTGGTGCTGGATCTCTATCCGCAACAGGAACTCGATGCGCTCGCCCTGCTGGCACTCGGCAAACCCGTGTCCGAGCCGGCCGCCGCGGTGCCGCAGTATGCCCGTCTGATCACCGTGGCCATCGATGCCGGTCACGGCGGCGAGGATCCCGGTGCCATCGGCGCCAGCGGAACCCACGAAAAGGATGTCACCCTGGCCGTGGCGCGCAAGCTCAAGCAGAAGCTGGATGGCGTGGAAAACATGCGTGGGGTGCTGATCCGCGACGGCGACTATTTCATTCCGCTTGCCAAGCGGGTCAACAAGGCGCGCGCAGTCAAGGCCGATCTCTTCGTGTCGATTCACGCCGATGCCTTCATCCGGCCCCAGGCGCGCGGCTCGTCGGTGTTCGCCCTGTCGGAAAACGGCGCTTCCTCGGTGGCGGCGAGATGGCTGGCAAAAAAGGAAAACGAAGCGGACCTGGTCGGTGGGGTCAATATCGACGTCAAGGATCCCTTCCTCAAGCGTACCCTTCTCGACCTGTCACAAACCGCGACCATCAATGACAGCCTCAAGCTTGGCCGTTCGGTCTTGAAGGAAATCGGTGGCGTCAACACCTTGCACAAACCGCATGTCGAGCAGGCCGGATTTGCGGTGCTGAAGGCGCCCGATATCCCGTCGATCCTGATCGAGACTGCTTTCATATCCAATCCGGAGGAGGAAAAGCGGCTCAAGGACGACGCCTACCAGGAAAAACTGGTGAACGCCATCGTCACCGGCATCCGCGATTATTTCGAACAGAATCCGCTCACCACGCCGACCCGGCTTACACGCAATCCATGATCCCGGCTTGGATGGGCGAGGCTGCGCCGGGCTTCGAGCGGCCGCTGGATATGCTGGAAGCCTGTCACCGGCGCATCGCCAGACAGTGCGACACCTTCGAGAAGCTGCTGGCGCATCATGCCATCCACGACAGCGACATCCAGGCCAGGCAGGCTGCACGCGCAATTCTCAGCTATTTTGATACCGCTGCGGTTTGGCACCACGATGACGAGGAGCGCAACCTGTTTCCCCTTCTCGAGCAGTCCGGGGCGCCAGGAGCCTGTGATCTGGTCGAGTTGCTGACCCACGAACATGATGAGCTGGCGCTGTTGTGGCGCGCTCTGCGGCCGGCCTTGACGCAGATGGTCGCGGGCCGTCCGGTGGGCCTTGATGAGTCGACCGCGCGGCGCTTCATTGCCCTCAACCGCAGTCACCTCGATTTCGAAAATACCCATGTCTTGCCGCTCGCGCGCCGGACACTCGGCGTGACCGAGTTGCAGCGCCTGGGCAGCGCCATGGCCGCACGTCGCGGCGTAAGCTTCAGCGCCTGAGCATGACGATCCACGTTCTTCCCGATTTGCTGATTTCGCAGATCGCCGCCGGCGAGGTGGTCGAGCGTCCCGCGTCCGCCTTGAAGGAGCTGCTGGAAAACAGTCTCGATGCCGGCGCGAGCGAGATCCGTGTCGAGTTGGAGCAGGGCGGGATCAAGCGTATCCGGGTGACGGACAACGGCAGCGGAATCGCCCGCGATGAACTCGCACTCGCGCTGGCTCGCCACGCCACCAGCAAGATCGGCAGTCTCGAGGAACTCGAGCGCGTCGCCAGCCTGGGGTTTCGCGGCGAGGCGCTGGCCTCGATCGCCGCGGTGGCGCGGGTCAGCCTGACCAGCCGCGCCAGCGGCGACAGCCATGCCTGGAGGGTGGAGGCCGAGGGGGGGCATATCAGTGCACCGGTCCCGGCTGCGCTCAGCGCAGGAACGGTGATCGAGGCGGCAGACCTGTTCTTCAACACGCCGGCGCGGCGCAAGTTCCTCAAGACCGAAGCAACGGAATACGCCCACTGTGCCGAGGCGGTGCGGCGTCTGGCCCTGGCCCGTCCCGATGTCGCGTTTTCCCTGACGCACAATGGTCGTGTCCAGTTGCGCGTGAATGGCGAATCGCCGGCCTTGCGTATGCGGCATGTGCTGGGCGAGCCATTCGAACAGCATGCCACCGCGGTCGAGGCCGTCGCCGGTGGCTTGCGGGTCAGCGGGTGGGTGGCGCGCCCCGGCTTTGCCAGCGCCAGCCGGGACAACCAGTATTGCTTCGTCAATCAGCGCTTCGTGCGCGACAAACTGGTCAGCCATGCCTTGCGGGAAGCCTACCGCGACGTGCTGCATCACCAGATGCAGCCGGCCTACTGCCTGTTCATCGACTTGCCGTTCGACGCGGTGGACGTGAACGTGCATCCCGCCAAGACCGAGATCCGTTTCCGCGACAGCCGCGGTGTCCACCAATTCCTGTTTCATGCGGTCGAGCGCGTGCTTGCCGCGCCGGCCGAAAGCGCGCAGCCGGTTGCTGCGCCCGTGACCAAACTGCCCTATGCGGCACCGCATCAGGCGGCGATGCCGCTGCAGGTCAACGAGGCGATGGCTTTTTATGCGCCCCTCGCCGCCACGTTGCCCGGGGCAGCGGATGCGCTGCCGAGCAGCGAGTCGACTGAAGCGGCATTGGCAAGTGGCGCCGAGATTCCGCCGCTGGGGTACGCGCTGGGCCAGCTGCACGGTATCTACGTGCTGGCGCAGAACGCCCAGGGCCTGGTGCTGGTGGACATGCATGCCGCCCATGAGCGGGTGGTCTACGAGAAGCTCAAGACCGCACTGGATGCGCGATCGGTGCCGGCGCAATCCCTGCTGATTCCCGTCAGCCTGACGGTCGATGCCCGGGACGTGGCGGAAATCCAGCCTCATCTCGAACAACTGGCAGCCATCGGTTTCGAACTGTCCATCACTTCGCCCACCTCGGTGACGGTGCGCTCGGTGCCCTGGTTGCTGAAGCGTGCCGATCCGGTGGAACTGACCCGCGCGCTGCTGCACGAGATTGCCGAGTTCGGCGTGGCACGTTTGCTGCAGGAGCGACGCAACGAGTTGCTGGGGACGCTGGCCTGCCATGGTGCAGTACGCGCCAACCGCAGCCTGAGCGTGCCGGAAATGAACGCCCTGTTACGTGAAATGGAGGCCACCGAGCGCGCCGGGCAATGCAATCACGGCCGCCCCACCTGGTTTCAGGTCAGCATGAAAGAACTCGACGCGATGTTCATGCGCGGCCGCTGATCCCTTCGCGGCGCGCGCCTTTAGAATAGAAACTTCAGCTGATTCACCCGCGACAGACGAACGGACACCCCATGAGCGAACAGAAAACCATCCCTATCCAGGCCGTCAACGAGGCCAGCAACTGCGCCAGCGCCGAGCCCTACGCACTGATGGTGCTGGGCGATTCCATGTTGCCGGAGTTCGAGGAGGGTGAAATCATCGTCGTCGAGCCCTCGGGCCTGGTGAAGGATGGCTCCTACGTGGTCGCGTTCGTCAACGACGAATACATCTTCCGTCAGGTGGTGCAGCATCCCGAGGGCTGGATGCTCAAGCCCTTGAACGCGGTCTATCCGAACATCCCGATCGCCGACCTCGACGCGGTCAAGGGAGTGGTGATCATGAAAAAGCGCCCAGGAAGACGGCGTGAACAAAAGCGCTACATCTGAACGCGCTCAAAATTCTGTATGTCAATGAAACCAATAGAAAAAGGCGTCTTCGGCATAAATATAAATAATTAATCGATGCATAAACCAATAAAATAAATTAGTTGACTAAATTAGTCGGGTATGTAGAATGGCACTCGTTGTCTGAACTTAACCTTCAACAGGAGAGAAACAATGAGTGGACTGATCGCGAATTTCCCCAACGACGGCGTGGTGACCATCAACCGTGTGATCCTCAAGCCCGAATACAGCGTGGACGATCTGCAGGAACGCGTCGCTTTCCTGTGCGAGAACGTCAAGACCTACCATTCGGACACCGGCTTCGTCGGCGGCTTCGTCGCCCTCAATTCCGGCATGGTGTCGAACGAAGGCTCGACCATCGGTCAGGCCGTCGAAAGCGAGATGAAGGGCAAGGAAGCCCTGATCGTCACCTTCTGGAACACCTTCGAAG
>JBAPWR010000380.1:0-2405 GCA_049283775.1 Thiobacillus sp. | reverse complement strand
ACGGTCGCACCGTAGCCGAGGAACCAGGCAAACGCCAGGGCCAGGACCAGGCCGACGCGGTAGTCGTACAGCGGCGACCCAGCCACGCCGGGCACTTCCATGAACGCGGTCGGTACCAGGCTGCCTGCGCCGCTCCCGAGCAGCGACAGGCCGTAGGTCAGGCCGAGGTTGAAGATGGACATGCCGAGCATGGTCAGTCCGATGCCGAGGAAGATTTCAGCGCGGTTGGCGAGCCGCTCGCGCAGCACGAAGGTGAGCACCAGAAACAGGAAGATCACCAGCGGCAGGATGGCACGGATGGCGGAAACGATCTCGACTCCGGGACTGCGGCGATACCAGGCGGTCTCCACTGTCGCCGATGCGGCCGCCGCCAGCCGTGCCGACTCGATGATCTCGGCGGGCGAGGTGGTGGATGCGACATAGAGCGCGAGGTAGAGCACGCCGGCGATGGGGAAGAGCGATGCCAGGGTGACGATGCCGAAACCGGACAGGCCGCCCTCGTCCTTGCCGGCAGCGGCGGAAATGCCGACCCCCAGCGCCAGCACCAGCGGCACCGTCACCGGGCCGGTCGTCACCGCACCGGTGTCCCAGGCAAGTCCGAGGATGGTGACCAGTTCCGGTGTGGCGGCCACATACAGCGTAGGCGCGAATACCAGGATCAACGAAATCACGATCAGCGGCTTCAGGCTCCAGCCATGCAGAAAACGCAGCGTGCCCACCACCGCAGCCAGTCCGACCGCTACCCCGACCACGAGCACCAGTGCCCCCGACCACTGATTGAGCAGCGCATACAGATAGGGCGCCCTGTCGACCGAGACGATCTGTCCAGCCATTTTCAGCGCGCCGATCGCAGGCTCGGCAAAAGTCACGCCGATGCCGAGCATCAGCGTGATGACCAGCACCAGCGACAATGGCAGCTTGCGCGGCAATTGCTCGCCGATGAGGGTGCCGAAGGGCATCAGGCCGATCTTCAGGCCTTCCATGAACAGCATCAGGCCGACGATCACCGCGAAGATGCCGCCTGTAACCAGCCAGGCATCTTCCACCAGGTGGCGCAGGAACAGGACCTGGAACAGTGCCAGGTAGAGGGCCAGCGGCACTACGGCCCGCAGCTGGTCATTGAAGCGGACCGATACATAGGGCTGCAGGACGCGGGCGACTTCGTAGGGCCGCAGTCGAATCGGCGCCGGCCGGCTTGGCAAGGGCTGGCCGTCGACGCCGATCTCGAGGCGCGGGACCAGCGTGTTGAGGCTGAGTTGCGCGACACCCATGCCATGGGCACGCAGATAGTCTGCGTAGCGATAGCGCTGTGCACTGTCCCCCTGCGATCCCTCGGGTGCGGCTGAACCATCAGTCATGCATGCTCCTTGTCGTCTCGCTCAGACGGGGTACGGTGGCGGGCCATCGCTGCCCGTCACCTGGCTGCTGCAGGCGGCTCGTCTCCGCTGCCGGCTGCCTCACGCCCCGGCGCCTGCGAACGCCCGGGTCAGGATCGCCTGCGCTTCCTGCTGGATGCGCGCGAGATGCTCGCTGCCGCGGAAGCTTTCGGCATACAGCTTGTAGACCTCTTCCGTGCCCGATGGCCGTGCCGCGAACCAGCCCTGTTCGGTGACCACCTTGAGGCCGCCGATCGCCGCGCCGTTGCCGGGGGCGGTGGTGATCATGGATACGATCGGGTCGCCGGCGAGTTCGGTGGCGTCCATGTCCTGCGGCGAGAGTTTAGACAGCGCGGCCTTCTGCGACGCACTCGCCGGCGCATCGATGCGCGCATACACCGGTGCGCCGAGTTCGCGCGTCAGCTCGGCGTAATACTCGGCCGGATCGCGGCCGCTGCGCGCCATCATCTCCACCGCCAGCAGGTCCATGATGATGCCGTCCTTGTCGGTGGTCCACACCGTGCCGTCGCGGCGCAGGAAGGAGGCGCCGGCGCTCTCCTCGCCGCCGAATCCGAGCGAGCCGTCGTGCAGGCCGTCGACGAACCACTTGAATCCCACCGGCACTTCCACCAGCCTGCGGCCGATCTTGCCTGCCACGCGGTCGATCATGCTGCTGCTCACCACGGTCTTGCCGATCGCGGCGTCTGCCCGCCAGCCGGGCCGATGGGTGAACAGGTAATGGATCGAAGCGGCGAGGAAATGGTTGGGATTCATCAGCCCGGCACGGGTGACGATGCCGTGGCGGTCGTGATCGGTATCGTTGCCGAAGGCGATGTCGAAGCGGTCCTTGAGGCCGATCAGCTTGGCCATGGCGTAGGGCGACGAGCAGTCCATGCGGATCTTGCCGTCCCAGTCCACCGTCATAAACGCGAACGTCGGGTCCACCGCCGGGTTCACCACGGTCACGTCCACGCCGTACCGCTCCACAATCGGCGCCCAGTATTCCACGCTCGCGCCGCCCATTGGGTC
>JBAPWR010000379.1:0-7461 GCA_049283775.1 Thiobacillus sp. | reverse complement strand
AAAAAAATGGCTATGAGCTGGTCAAGTTCTTTTTCCTGCTGACCTTCGCGGCTGCCATCCCCGCCATCGTTTCTGGCGGCATCGCCGAGCGGGCGCGCTTCAATCCGCAATTGGCGGCGACTTTCGTCCTGGTCGGCTTCGTCTACCCATTTTTCGAGGGCATGACCTGGAACGGCAACTATGGCATTCAGGCCTGGCTCGAAAGCACCTTCGGTCATGGCTTCCATGATTTTGCCGGCTCGGTCGTGGTTCATGCGATGGGTGGCTGGATCGCGCTGCCTGCAGTGCTGCTGCTCGGCGCACGCCGTGGCCGCTATACCCGTGACGGGCTGATATCCGCGCACCCGCCTTCGAACATTCCCTTCCTCGCACTCGGCGCATGGATCCTGACGGTTGGCTGGTTCGGCTTCAACGTCATGTCGGCGCAGCTCATCGAGGCCATCTCGGGCCTGGTCGCGGTCAATTCCCTGATGGCGATGGTCGGCGGGACGCTCGCTGCCCTGGTGGCTGGGCGCAACGATCCCGGCTTCATCCACAACGGCCCGCTGGCCGGATTGGTTGCGGTGTGCGCCGGATCGGACCTCATGCATCCGCTCGGTGCGCTGGCGACCGGTGCCATCGCCGGCGCCGCATTCGTCTGGCTGTTCACCCTGACGCAAAACAAATGGAAGATCGACGACGTGCTCGGCGTGTGGCCGCTGCATGGAATATGTGGCGCCTGGGGCGGAATTGCTGCCGGCATTTTCGGTGCAGAGGCACTTGGTGGACTGGGTGGCGTGAGCCTGCCTGCCCAGATTCTCGGGACCCTGGGCGGGGTTGCCATCGCCCTGGCCGGCAGCGCCCTGGTCTACGGCACCTTGAAGATGGCATGGGGGCTGCGGCTTGATCCGGAGGCGGAATTCGCGGGCGCCGATCTCAGCATCCACAAGGTCTCGGCCACGGCGGAACGCGAGACCAGCTGGTAGTTCAGCGACGACGCTGCTGCAGGTGGTCGCGTCGTTCGACCGCCAGCTGTTCGAGTTGGCGGTCGATGAGCACGACATCGGGATGCTGCTCGGTATATTTCAGCAGCAGCTCGGTACGCTGCAGTTCCAATTCAGTCTTTTTCCGATCGAGGCCGGAAAGATAGGCGTCGAAGCCTGGACTGCGGCTGCGCCGCGTGCTTGCCGCGGATGGGGGAGAGGATCCGGCGGAATCAGCCTTCTCGTTAGTCTGCGCGGAGGCTTCATCCTTCACGGGTGTGGCCGGCAGATTCGATTTTTCTCCCCCTGCTCCCTGTTCGGACGTGTCGATGAAAAAGCTGATGACGATGATGCCCAGCGCGATCAGCAGCATGACCAGGACGGGGGTGCCGAATGCGATGACCGGCAGCAGGACCGGGACCCGTGACGGCTTTGGCGGGGGTTCTAGCAAGGGTGCCGGAGGCGCCAGGATTTTCCGGAAGGCCGCGATCAGTTCCTTCGCATCCGGCCGCACGTCGGGATCCTTCTGCAGCATGAGCATCAGAATCTCGGACAGAGGCGCAGGCAGGTCCAAGCGGCGCGCGTTCGGCGAGACCGGCATCTCGTTGATGACACGGTAAAGAATCGACGGCAGTGAGTCTCCGCCGAACGCACACTCCCCGGTGACCATCTCATACAACACCGCGCCGAGGGAGAAGATATCCGTGCTGCCGCCAACCTGACGTCCCATCGCCTGCTCGGGCGACATGTAACGTGGCGACCCGAGCATCAGCCCGGCGTGGGTCCTGTCGCTGCTGGAAAAGTGGGCGATGCCGAAATCGGTGAGCTTGATGCGACCGCGCGGCCCGGTGATGATCACGTTGGCAGGCTTGATGTCGCGATGGATCACGCCGTGCTCGTGGGCAAAGGCCAGCGCTTCTGCCATCTGGATGGCCGTGTCGAGAACTAGATCCAGAGGCATCGGGCCCCTGTCCATCAGTTCACGCAAGGTCGTGCCCGCGAGATATTCCATCGCGATATAGGCAACCTCATCGGTCTCGCCGACGTCGTAGATGGTGACGATGTTGGGATGGGAAAGGCGGCCGGCACTTTGTGCCTCACGCAGAAAGCGCGACTCGGATTCCGCTCCCTCGCTCTGCAGCTGTGTCGTGGACACGGTCTTGATCGCGACGGTCCGCTCGATCAGTGGATCACGGGCACGATAGACCTTGCCCATCGCGCCTTCTCCGATCGGTTCGAGAATTTCGTAGCGTCCGATCTTCATTGCAGCTATGGGTTCACCCCTGGCAGGGGAGGATTTGCCCGCGCATGCTCGCGCTGTCCGGGCCCATTAGGTAAAGGTAATACGGCAATACCTGCTCGATACTGGGCGGCGTGTCGGGCGGCAGGCCCGGATGGGTTCGGGCACGCAACGGACTGGCAACGGCACCGGGGATCAGGGTGTTGATTCTCAGATGCGGTGTGGCCTGCATTTCTTCCGCCCAGATCCGGGTCAGGGCTTCCAGCCCGGACTTGGCAATTGCGTAGCCGCCCCAGTAAGCCGCCGGCTCATGGCCATGGTTATCGCCTGTGAAGATGACCGAAGCATCCTGCGCTTCCCTGAGCAGGGGCAGGCAGGCGCGAGTGAGCGCGAAGGGTGCGATCAGGTTGACGCGAAACAGGCTCAGCCACTGGTCCAGAGTCTGCAGCGCAAGCGGGGTAAGGCTGAAAAAGCTGTGTGCGCTGTGAAGCAGCCCATCGAGTCGCTTCAGGTGATGGCCTATCGTTCCCGCCAGTGTTTCCAGGCTGCGGTCGTCGGCTTGCGACAGATCGAAGGGAAACATCGCCGGCTCGGGGCCACCCGCGGCAAGGATCTCATCGTAGACTGCCTCGAGCTTGTGTTCGTTGCGGGCCAGCAGTGCCACGGTGGCACCATGCCGGGCATAGGCCAGGCTGGCGGCACGACCCAAACCAGAACTGGCACCGGTCACCAGGATGACGCGGTCCCTGAGCAGATCACCCGCAGGGACATAGGAATTGGGGTCGAAGGTGTTCATAGGCTGTCGAGCAGAGCTTGGGCTGATTGTACCCCGCTCAAGGTGGCGCTTTCGAGCGTGGCCGGATAGGGCCCTTCGGTGTAGTCGCCGGCGAGGAAGATCCTGGAATGTCCGGTTCGGACCGCTGGCCTTTTGAGATTCGCTACGCAGGCATAGGTGGCCTGCTTCTCGATGACGGCCCTGCGCCAGATCGCCTGCGGCAGAGAAACCATGCGTCTCAACTGGGTTTCCGCGGCATCCAGCCAAGTGTCGTGGGGCTGCCCGAGCAGACCACCGGCGGCACTGACGACCACTGCCAGCAAGCCGGTCTGCCCATGGGTCTGGCCACGATCGAAAACGAACTGCCCCGGCTCTTCGGCAAGAGCGAGCATGGGGCGTGACAGTCTGATTCCGGCCGGATATTGCAGATAAGCCGTCGCGATTGGTTCGTAACGGAAGCCCGCAACGGCGTCCCGGCTGGCTTCCAGGCCGGGAAGCTGCTGGCCGAGCGCGGCCAGATGCTGGGGGGCGACGGCCAGAATGAGATGGTCGAACTGATCCACTTCCTTGCGCGTCTTTACGGCGATGCCTTGCGCGTCCGGCTCGAGGCCGACGACTCTTGAGTTGAGACGCAGCGTGCCGCCGAGCGCTTCGATGCGCGTTGCCGCGGGCTCCGGAAAAAGGGTGCCAAGATCGTGGCGCGGCAGCAGCAGGTCGCTATGCTTGCGGCGCGAAGCGAAAGCGCCAGCCAGAACCCTCTGGTAGGTATTGGCGCTGGCCGACTCGGGGAGCGTATTGAGCGCCGACAGACAGAGCGGATGCCAGAGCATACGGCGCAGTCGTTCGGACTGGCCCGACAACAGCGCTTCGACGCTTGTGTCAGGTTGCTGCGGCGAGCCTCCCAACACCTTGGCCGCCCAGCGCGCCGCCTGCCATTTTTCATGCCATCCCAGGCCCCTTGCATTGGCCAGGCCCAACAGCAGATTCAGCGGAGCCGGCAGGGCTGGGCAGGCAAGGCGAAAGTCCGGTGGCTGCTCGATAGTCAGGGGCAGGCGTATCAGCCCTGCTTCCGGATCGGTGGCGTGCAGCCTGCTCAGCAGTCCGAGTGTCTGGGTGTATGCGCCGAGCAGGATGTGCTGGCCGTTATCGAGCTTGCGGCCGTCGAGGGAGATGGCGCGCGCGCGTCCCCCCAGTGTCTGCGCGGCTTCATAGAGGGTGACGGGTACGCCAGCTTCTGCCAGGGTCAGCGCAGCGGCGCAGCCTGCCCAGCCGCCGCCAATCACGGCGACGCGCCGCTTCATGCGCGCAGCCAGGTCTTGCTGGCGAGCCAGAATTTGCGCAGCGGGGTCAGCGACACTCGCGCCTGCAGCACCGGGAAATCGGCTCGGCGGATCTCGTTCAGCAGAGTGCGGTAGATCGCCGCCATGACCAGTCCCGGCCGTTGCGCGCGGCGTGCGCTGACTGGAAGCGCCGCCAGTGCATTGGCGTAATGTTCCATTGCCCGCCCGTACTGGAACTCCATCAGCGACTGGAACGCGGGGGTGCTGCGCCCCTGCAGGATCTCGCTCTCGCTTACGCCGAAGCGCTCAAGTTCATCCTGCGGCAGATAGATGCGTCCGCGGCGGGCATCCTCGCCGACGTCGCGAATGATGTTGGTGAGCTGGAATGCCAGACCGAGCTCATGCGCATAGCGCCTCACTGCACGGTCTTCTGCGCCGCGCTCGCCGCCAAAAATGCCGGCCGCCACTTCGCCAACCACGCCCGCCACCCGGTAACAATACAGATGCAGGGACTTGAAGTCAGGATAGCGGGCATGGTCGAGGTCCATCGCCATGCCGTCGACAATTTCCAGCAGCAGGTCCTGGGAGACTGCGCGGCCGGGATGGGTGTCGAGCAAGGCCAGGGTGACAGGGTGCTCGGGGCTGCCTTCGGCAAAACGCCCGATCTCATCGCGCCACCAGTTCAACTTGGTTTCGGCCACGTGACGATCTCGACACTCGTCGACGACATCGTCGAGCTCGCGGCAAAGAGCGTAGAAAGCCGTGATCGCGCGCCGTGTCTCCTGCGGCAGGAAGACAAAGCTGTAGTAGAAGCTCGAGCCGCTGGCGGCAGCCCTTTCCTGGCAGTACTGGTGCGGATCCATGTTCAAAACAGCGCGCGCCCGAGCATGGCAATCCAGTCACGCTTGGTCAGCACCGGCCGGTCACGGAACACGCACGCGGGCTCGGCGTGCAGTTTGCGCAGGATGCTTTCTCCACCGAGCACGGTCATGCGCAATTCCAGTCCGATACGGCCCTTGAGTTGCCTGCCCAGCGGGGCACCAGCCTGTAGCAGCTTGCGGGTGCGCTCGATCTGGTGCTGCATGAACGGATGCCAGAGTCCGCCATCGTCGCCACCGCCGATCTGCGCTTCGCTGACGTGGTACTTGGCCATTTCATCCTGCGGAAGGTAGATACGGCCCTTGCTGAAATCGACCGCAATATCCTGTAGAAAGTTGATCAGTTGCAGGCTGCTGCAGATCGCATCCGAAAAAGCCAGGTGGCGGGGGTCCCGATCGCCGTACAGATGCATCATCAGCCGACCCACGGGATTCGCCGAGCGGCGGCAGTAATCCATGACTTCGCCAAAATCGGCATAACGGGTTTTCTCCACATCCTGGGCGAAGGCCGACAACAAATCACGGAAGGGCGCGAGCGGCAGGGCATGGCTACGGATCGCTGTCGCCAGCGGAGTGAAAACCGGATGATCCGGAGTCTGGCCATTCTCGATCGCATCGAGCAAGGATCGATAACGTGCCAGCTGGTCAAGTCGCTCGGCTGGCGAAGCATCACCTTCGTCGGCGATGTCGTCTGCCGAGCGCGCGAAGTGATAGATAGCTTCAACCGGTTTTCTCAGCCTTGCCGGCAGCAACCAGGAAGCGACAGGGAAGTTTTCGTAATGATCGACAGGCACGAGCAAGAAAAAACAGAGTGGGAATAATGACTTAGGCCAGTTGCCCGTGCTGGTTGGGTGACAGCATCGTATTGATTATATTACACTTATTGGTCGATAAATTTGCGGCCAAGCCGCGAAAGTGGCGGAATTGGTAGACGCACTGGATTTAGGTTCCAGCGCCGCAAGGCGTGGGGGTTCGAGTCCCCCCTTTCGCACCATCATCTTACGAGCAGCATTCCTTAAACTCTACTTTTTCCCAGGAAGTTTCCATGCAAGCAAATCTTGAAGTTCTCGAGGGTCTGGCCCGGCGTCTGGATATCAGCGTGCCCATGAACCAGTTGGAGGGCGAAGTGCAGAACCGCCTGAAGCGGCTGGCGCGCAAAGTCAAAATGGACGGATTCCGTCCAGGCAAGGCGCCGATCAGCGTGGTCGCGCGGCAGCATGGCCCCGAGGTTCGGCAGGAAGTGCTGGGCGAGCAGCTACAGAAGCTTTTCGGCGAGGCGGTCGAGGCGCATCAACTGAAGATTGCCGGCTATCCTCGCTTCGAGCCCAAGGCGGGCGGGGAGGCGGCTGCCGATATGGTCTTCAGCGCAAGTTTCGAGGTGTATCCCGAGGTTGTAATAGACGATCTGTCCAGCAGCAAGATCACCCGGCCCGTGGTGAACTTGGGTGATGAGGACGTCGCCAAGACGCTCGAGGTACTGCAGAAGCAACGCCGTACCTTTGAGACGACGGATCGGGTCGCTGCCGAGGGTGACCTGGTGAAATTCGATTACGAGGGAACGATTGCAGGAGAGAGTTTCGCTGGGGGCAAGGGCGAAGACTTTTCCGCAGTGATCGGGGAAGGTCGCTTGCTCAAGGCGTTTGAAGCCAGCCTGATCGGGCTCAAGGCAGGGGACAACAAGGGCTTCGACCTGACTTTCCCGGAGGATTACATGGCCAAGGAGTTGGCCGGTAAGGAGGCGCATTTCGAGGTTCAGGTCAAAGAGGTCCAGCAACCGGTCTTGCCGCCGGTCGACGCTGAATTCGCTCGTGCGCTGGGAGTAGACGACGGTGATGTCGACAAGCTCAAGGCCGAGGTCAGGGCAAATCTGGAGCGTGAGGTCAAGCGCCGCATCCAGACCCGCATGAAGGATCAGACGATGGAGTTGCTGCTGCAGAAGTCCACCCTGGATCTGCCGCGCAGCCTGGTCGATATGGAGATCGAGCGCCTGCGCAGGATGACCGAAGCGGATATGCAGTCACGGGGGGTTCAGACTGCCAAGCTCACTGCCGATATGTTCACAGGACAAGCCGAGCGTCGGGTTCGCCTGGGTCTGATCCTCGCCGAGATCGTGCAGAAGCACAAACTGGTCGCCCAGCCGGAGCAGATTCGGGCATTGATCGAAGAGCAGGCGCAGAGCTACGAAGAGCCGGAGCAAGTGGTAAAGTGGTACCTGCAAAACCCCGAGCGGATGCAGGAAATCGAGTCCCTGGCGCTCGAGGAGAATGTGGTAGCATGGGCCGTGGGTCAGGCTCAAGTGGATGAAGTTTCAACCTCTTTTGAAGAA
>JBAPWR010000378.1:0-1797 GCA_049283775.1 Thiobacillus sp. | reverse complement strand
ATCTCGGGTCTGACGACGATCTTTCGATTCATGCCTCGAACTGCCCCGGAGATGCTGCCGCGAGTCAGCGCCAGCGCAGGTTCAGCTGGCGGCTGCGGCCGTTGTCGGCGATGCGCAGCAGCACGCTGCCGTCTTCGCCATTCTCCACCAGCGCGGCGGCGTATTCTTCCGCGCTGCCGACCGGCCGGCGATTAACCTCGAGGATGAGCGTGCCCGGGCGGATGCCTGCCAGTGCGGCGACCGAGCGCGGCGCCACGCCGGTAACCACCACCGCCTTGGCGACACGCACCCGGCGCGTCTCGTCCGGGGTCAGGCCGCGCACCGCGATGCCCAGCGCAGCGGCGGCTTCGGCGCGCTGCACGGCGTCCTCGTCGAGCAGCCGCACCTGCACCGCGATCTGCAGCGGCTTGCCGTCGCGGATCAGCCCGAGGGTGACGCTGCTGCCGGGCTTGGCCATGGCGGCACGATTGCGGTACTGGCCCCCGTCAGCGAGCGGGACGCCGTCGAAGTGGGTGAGGACGTCGCCGGCGCGCAGGCCGGCCTGTTCGGCGGGTGATCCGGCCTGCACCTCGTTGACCAGCGCGCCGCGGGTTTGCGTCAGCTGCAGCGCCTCGGCGATCTCCATGCTCAGCGGCTGCACGGTCAGGCCAATGTAGCCGCGCACCACGCGGCCGCTCGCCAGCAGTTGCTCGGCGATGGTGCGTGCGAGATTGCTGGGGATGGCGAAGCCGACGCCCATGTGGCCGCCGCTCCTGGAAAAGATCGCGGTGTTCATGCCGACCACCTCGCCGTCGAGGTTGAGCAGCGGCCCGCCGGAGTTGCCGGGGTTGATGGCGGCATCGGTCTGGATGAAGTCCTCGTAGTCGTTGATGCCGAGGCTGGTGCGGCCTTTGGCGCTGACCACGCCGGTGGTCAGGGTGTGCGACAGGCCGAAGGGGTTGCCCATCGCCACGACCCACTCGCCCACTTCCAGTCGTGCCGAATCTCCCCACTTCAATGGCGCGAGGCCGCGTGCCTCGACCCTGAGCACGGCGACGTCGGAGCGCGGGTCGGTGCCCTGCAGCGCGGCGTCGTATTCGCGACCGTCGTGCAGCTTGATGCGGATGCGTTCGGCGTCTTCGACGACGTGGCTGTTGGTGAGGATATAGGCGCTGTCGCCGCGGGTGGAAAAGACGAAGCCGGAGCCCTGGCCGATGGCGCGGCGCGGCTTTTTCGGTGCCGGGCGCGACAGCCCGCGGAAGTCCTCGCCGAAGAAGCGCCGCAGCAGGTCATCATGGAAGGGCCAGTCACCCGTGGCGTTTTCTGCGTCGGGGCTGCGCCCCTCGACGTGGATGAACACGACGCCCGGCGAGACCTTGCGCGCCACGCTGGAAAACGCCTTGCCGGTCTGGCGCAGGCTCTCGATGCCGCCGTCCTGGGCGGCGAAGGCGGGCGGCAGTGAGAGCAGGGTAAAACAGGCGGCGAGCAGGACAAGCTTGTTCATGCGCGGGCTTCCGTTCAGCGCAACTGGCCGCGTACCCAGTTGATGATGTCCTGCGCCCCCATTGCGCCGGGCTGGCGGGCGATCTCGCGGCCGCCGCGGAACAGCGCCAGCGTCGGAATGCTGCGGATGCCGTATTGCGCGCCCAGCCCCTGCTCGGCCTCGGTGTTTACCTTGGCCAGCCGCACCTGCGGCTCGAGCAGGCCTGCGGCCTGGGCGAACTGCGGCGCCATCATCTTGCACTGCCCGCACCACGGCGCCCAGAAATCGACCAGCACCGGGATGTCGTTGCGCGAGATGTGCTTGTCGAACGTGGC
>JBAPWR010000377.1:0-1656 GCA_049283775.1 Thiobacillus sp. | reverse complement strand
GCCGAGCACGACGCCGACGATGTTCTTGCCGATGTCGTGGACGTCGCCCTTGACCGTGGCCATGATGATCTTGCCCGCGCTCTGCGCATCGCCGGCGCGCTTGTCGGCCTCGATGTAGGGAATGAGGTGGGCGACCGCCTGCTTCATCACACGGGCCGACTTGACCACCTGAGGCAGGAACATCTTGCCGGCGCCGAACAGGTCGCCGACGACGTTCATGCCGGCCATCAGCGGGCCTTCGATGACGTGCAAGGGACGCTCGGCCTCGAGCCGCGCCGCCTCGGTGTCCTCGACGATGTACTGGGTGATGCCCTGCACCAGCGCGTGCGAGAGCCGCTCGCGCACCGGGAGCTGGCGCCAGGACAAATCCTCGACGCGTTCCTTCGCCCCGCCCTTGACGTTCTCGGCAAAGGCCACCAGCCGCTCGGTCGCATCTTCGCGCCGGTTAAGCAGCACGTCCTCGACGCGCTCCCTGAGCTCGGGGTCGAGGGCCTCGTAGACGCCGAGCTGGCCGGCGTTGACGATGCCCATGTCCATCCCGGCCTGGATGGCGTGATAGAGGAAGGCGGTGTGGATCGCCTCGCGCACCGCGTCGTTGCCGCGGAACGAGAAGCTGACGTTCGACACCCCACCCGAGACGTGCGCGTGCGGCAGGTTCTGGCGGATCCAGCGCGTGGCCTCGATGAAGTCGACCGCGTAGCTGGCGTGCTCCTCGATTCCGGTGGCCACGGCAAAAATATTCGGGTCGAAGATGATGTCCTCGGCCGGGAAGCCGACCGTCTCGGTCAAGAGCTTGTAGGCGCGCTCGCAGATCTCGGTCTTGCGCGCGTAGGTGTCGGCCTGCCCCGTTTCGTCGAAGGCCATCACGATCACCGCCGCCCCGTAGCGCCGGCACAGCCTGGCGCGTTCGATGAACTCGGCCTCGCCTTCCTTCATCGAGATCGAGTTGACGATGCCCTTGCCCTGGATGCACTTGAGGCCGGCCTCGATCACGCTCCATTTCGACGAGTCGATCATGATCGGCACCCGCGCGATGTCGGGCTCGGAAGCGATCAGGTGGAGGAAACGCACCATCGCCGCCTCGGCGTCGAGCATGCCCTCGTCCATGTTGATGTCGATCACCTGGGCGCCGTTTTCCACCTGCTGCCGTGCCACCGACAGCGCGTCATCAAAACGACCTTCGAGGATCATGCGGGCGAAGGCCTTGGAGCCGGTGACGTTGGTGCGCTCGCCGACGTTGACGAAGAGTGAATCCTTGCCGACGTTGAAAGGCTCCAGGCCGGACAGGCGCAGCGCCGGCTCGAGCACCGGCGGCACCCGTGGTGCGACACCTTCTACCGCCTTGGCGATGGCCGTGATATGCGTCGGCGTGGTGCCGCAGCAGCCGCCGACGATGTTCAACAATCCCGAGCGCGCCCATTCGCCGATGTGTTTCGCCATCTCGTCGCCGCCCATGTCGTATTCGCCGAAGGCGTTCGGCAGGCCGGCATTGGGGTGCGACGAGATGAACGCGTCGGCCTTGTTCGACAGTTCCTCGACGTACTGGCGCAACAGATCCGGGCCGAGTGCGCAGTTGAGGCCGATGGACAAAGGCCGGGCGTGACGCACCGAGTTCCAGAAGGCCTCGCCGGTCTGGCCGGAGAGCGTGCGGCCGGA
>JBAPWR010000376.1:0-2879 GCA_049283775.1 Thiobacillus sp. | reverse complement strand
GTTTCCTACGGGCTGGTGATGCTGACCGCTCCATTGATCGGCGCCTGGGCCGACGCCCACGCGCGCAAGAAAACCCTGCTGTGGCTGACCACGCTCGGCTGCGTCGGCTTCACCGCGGCACTGTATTTCGCGGCACCGGGGGCGCTGGTGCTGGCGATCATGGCGCTGGTGCTGTCCAACTACTTCTTCGGTACCGGCGAAAACCTGATCGCCGCCTTCCTGCCCGAACTGGCACGGCCGCGCGCGCTCGGTCGCATCTCGGGATGGGGCTGGGCGCTCGGCTATATCGGCGGACTGGTTTCGCTGGCCGCCAGCCTGGCGTGGATCAGCTGGGCGCAGGCGCAGGGGCAGGGCGCGGCCGACTTCGTCCCGGTGGCGATGCTGATCACTGCCGCGATCTTCATGCTGGCCAGCCTGCCCACCCTGCTGATGCTGCGCGAGCGTGCCGTTCCGCAAGCCGGCCACACCCCGCGCAACGCCTGGCGCCAGGTGCGCTACACCCTGGGCCATCTGACTCAGCTGCCCGACCTCAAGCGCTTCCTGATCTGCACCGTGCTCTACCAGGCCGGCATCCAGGCGGTCATCACGCTGGCGGCGATCTACGCCAGCCAGGTGTTTCACTTCGACACCCAGCGGACCATCATGCTGGTGCTGGTGGTCAACATCACCGCCGCGCTCGGGGCATTCGCGTTCGGCTATGTGCAGGACCGCATCGGTCATGTGCCGTCGATCGCACTGACCCTCGCCGGCTGGCTGGCGATGGTGCTGCTGGCCTGGGCTGCGCCCGACGAGCGCATGTTCTGGCTGGCCGCCAACCTTGCCGGGCTGTGCATGGGGGCCGCGCAATCGGCAGGCCGGGCGATGGTCGGCCTGCTGGCGCCACCCGCCCATCAGGCGGAGTTTTTCGGTTTGTGGGGGCTGGCGGTGAAGCTGGCCTCGATCGTCGGCCCGCTGACCTATGGCGCCACCACATGGTTGACCGCTGGCGACCATCGTCAGGCGCTGCTGGTGACCGGCGCCTGGTTCGTCGCCGGGCTGCTGGTGCTCAAGGGGATACGCGCCGACCGTGGCTGGCGCGCCGCGCATCGCTTCACCCTGCGTGCCGAACATGGCTGATTTCCGCATCCTGATCAGCGACTGGTGCGGCGATCGACAGCGCCTGTCGCAGGTTCGCCGCGCGGTTTTCATCGAGGAGCAGGGGGTTCCCGAAGAGCTGGAATGGGATGACGACGATGCCGGCGCGATCCATCTGCTGGCCGTCGACGCCGATGACGCGCCGATCGGTTGCGCCCGCCTGCTGCCTGACGGACACATCGGCCGCATGGCCGTGCTGCAATCGTGGCGGGGCAAGGGTGTTGGCAGTGCGCTGCTGCAGAGGGCGCTCGACGTGGCCCGGGCGCAGGGACATGCCATCGTCCGGCTCAGCGCACAGACCCATGCTGCCGGTTTCTATCGGCGCCATGGCTTTATCGCCGAGGGCGACGCGTACCTCGAGGCGGGGATTCCTCACCTTGCCATGAAAATTTCGTTCGACTAGGCGAACTGCGTCTATTTGCCGCACTCCATCAAAAGCTTTAGCAATTGATAATGTACTTATTTAAACTTGATAAAACGGCCTTTGTTTGAGGAAGGCCCATGCAGTGCGCATGGCAGGCGACCGCGTCTGCCATTTCATGGAACGGTAAATCGATGAAAAAACTCAGGGCAGGGATCGTTGGCGCCGGCATCTCGGGCGCAAGTTGCGCAGGTGCGCTGGCCAACGCCGGTTGGGACGTGGAGGTATTCGAAAAGTCTCGCGGCCCGGGTGGGCGACTGGCCACCCATCGCCTCGAGGAGGGCTGGGCCACGCTGGCCAGCCCGTTCTTTTCCGCGAAGCGCGATCCATTCCGCAGCCAGTTGCGTGAATGGGTGCGCCAGGGCTGGCTGATGCCGGTACGCGGCAACGTGATGCAGGGACGCGCCGCCGTCTCCTGGGCGCAAGCACAGATGCAGAACCATTACCTGCCGATCACCCGGCCCTCACAGCTGGTGCGTGAACTGCTGGGCGGCGCGAAGCTGCATACCGCGACGCGGGTTAAGTCCGTGCGGCCGCGCGCGATTATCCTCGAAGGTGGCGAGGTCAAGCAGGGATACGACTGCGTGATCTGCAGCGTGCCGACGCCGCAGGCGATTCCCATGCTCGACGACTTGCCGCTGTTGCGTGCACGCCTGAGCGAGGTTCACTATCGACCGATATGGTCCTTCCTGATGCGCTGGGAGGGCGGCCCCGATGCCGATGTCATCAAGTTCGACGATCACCTGCTGCATCTGGCGGTGCGCCAGGTCGGCGGCGGCCCGGGACTGTGGGCGGTCTACGCCACCCACGAATTCAGCGAAACCTATCTCCAGGCTTCGGTGGAGGAAGCCAGCACCCGCGCGGCGTCGGCATTGATGGGGCTGCTCGGCCTGCCCTGGCCGGTCGATGTCGTGGCCTCGCACCGCTGGCTCTATGCCTTGCCGGAGAATGCACTCGGCGGATTCTGGCTCAGCGACCCGGAAAACCGCGTTGCGCTCATCGGTGACGGCATCGCCGGCGCCGGTGTCGAGCGGGCCTGGGAGAGCGGCCAGCGCCTGGCGCAGGCACTGATCCAGAACCGGCAAGCCCTGGCGGCCTGAACGTCGATCTGATCGCGCTAGCCCGGGACATTGCCCTGGCTAGCGTGCAAACTCGTAGTCGATCCGGGTGATGCGGCCGCGCCAGTAGGGCAGCGGACCCTGCGGCAGCAGCCAGGCCACGTCGCCTTCGAGCGGTATCAGCATTCCGTCGCGCTCGACGTAGTTCCACATTCTTGCCTGCCAAGGCGTCCCGACCACCTTGCCGCCGACGGTTCGTCCACGTG
>JBAPWR010000375.1:0-2292 GCA_049283775.1 Thiobacillus sp. | reverse complement strand
GCCATTGACCGTGCAGGAGCAGATGCCGACGACGTACTTGGGCGAGGCCATCTGTTCATAGGTCAGGATCACCCGCTTCAGGGTCTTGACCGAGACATAGCCGGTGACCAGCAGGATGTCGGCCTGGCGCGGCGTCACCATGGGCTGGATGCCGAGGCGCTCCATGTCGAAGCGCGAGGTCATCGCCGGCGGCAGCTCGATCGCGCCGCAGCCGGTGCAGTAGTGCAGCATGAACAGCGAGCGCGAGCGGCAGAAGTTCATGAACTCGTCGAACACGTTGGCCAGCGGATTGCTGCGCGCCGGGGCCTCCTGGGCTTCGTAGCGAACGGGAATGTCTTTCAGCGTGCTCATCTTGGTTTCCTCATCAGCGCATCACAAAGGCCAGCCCGATCAACCCGATCATCACCGGCCATTTCCAGAACAGCCGCACCAGGTCCTCGGTGCGGTAGCGCGGGAACAGAAAGGCCAGGCTCACCGGGATGGCCAGCACGGCGAAGCACTTGACGATGAAAAAGAGCCAGTTCTCGCCGCCGCCGAGGAACAGCGTCACGTACAGGGCCGATGCGGTGTAGAGCTGGAAGCTCTGCATCACGAACAGGCCGCCCATGAACTTCCCGCTCATTTCCACCATCGGTCCGGTGGCGATCTCGGCAGGCGCGATGTAGATCTCGAACGGCTGTTTGCCCAGCATGCCGTGCAGGGCGAACAGGCCGGCGATGGCCAGCAGCGGCATCTGCGCCGCGCCCCAGCCGGCGATGCCGGCAGCCTGCTGGATCTCGATGATGGACACCAGGTTGGTGCTGCCGAAATGGAAGGCGACGCCGAACACGACGATGACGAAGGGCACGTCGTAGGCCAGCATCGCGGTCAGCGCGCGGCCGATGCCGATCGAGCCGTTGGGGTTGGCGCACTGGCCGACGCCCAGCGCCATGCCAAGCGACGGCACCATCATCAGGTAGACCAGCGTGATCAGGCCGCCCTTTTCGGCGATGCCGTTCATCCCCGGCATCGGCAGCAGCGTCTCCGCGGCGACATAGCCGCCCACCGCCATGACGATGCCGATGTCGTGGATCAGGCCGTGCGAGGTCTGGGTGCGCTTGCCGTAGAGCTTGACGATGTCGTAGAGCGGCTGGAAGAAGGGCGGGCCGACGCGGCGCTGCAGGCGTGCACCGATGCGTCGCATCATCAGCACCATGCCGAGGCCGATGACGAAGGCCACCAGCGGCATCACCAGCAGTTCGAGGAGCAGTTCGCCAAGGCTCATAGCAGCACCCATGCAAGCAGCAGCGTCACGCCCGCCAGCAGATAGAAGCCCGGACTCACCGCCCGGTACCAGCCGCCCGCTGCCGTCGCAATCAGCCTGACGCCGGAAGAAATCGCACCCTCCAGCCAGTGGAAGCTGCCCCGGTACCAGCCGCCGATCAGATGCATCAGGCCGGCGTAGAAATTGTCGCTGTAGTGGTAGCGCATCTCGGCGGTGAGGAAATGGCCGCCCGCGTAGTTGTCGAGCTGATTGATGCGCTGGGTCTTGCCGCCGAAGCCGTAGAACAGTATCGCGCCGACACCGAATCCGGCGAACAGCACGCCCACCACCCACAGCATGTCGAGGCTGGCCTGCGGGCTTTCCACGCCGCCGAGGGTGTAGGCGAGCACCGGCAGACCCAGCGCGCCCTGGGCCGCCGCGACCCAGCCCAGCACCAGGCCCGGTGCGGCGCCGGTGATGAAGGCGAGCGTGGCGCAGGCGAGCATGGGGATCAGCATCGACAGCGGCGCCTCGTCGATCCTTTCATGCTCGACGCGCAGCTGGCCGAGGAACATGTTGTGGATCAGCTTGTAGACCGAGAGGATGGTGCCCAGGGTGCCGATGACGCTGGCCAGGAACAGCAGCGGCCGGCCGTCCTGCAGCAGCGCCGTGTACACCATCCACTTGGAGACGAAGCCGCTCATCGGCGGCAGGCCGGCCAGGCTGATGATGCCCATCAGCAGGGCCAGGAACGACAGCGGCATGCGCGCCACCAGGCCGCCGAGGCGGTTGAGGTCGGTATGGCCGATGCGGTGCTGCACCGCGAACACCGCCATCAGCAGCGTCGCCTGGGTGGCGGCGTAGTTGATCATATGCAGGAGTCCGCCTGCCGAGCCGAGCGCGCTGCCCAGCACCAGCCCGAGCAGCATGTAGCCGCCCTGGCCGATGCCGTGCCAGGCCAGCAGGTAGCGCGCGTCGTTCTGCTTCAGCGCGGTATAGGTGGGCAGGATGATGGTCAACGCGGCGATCCAGGCGATCAGGTACTGCGC
>JBAPWR010000374.1:0-1785 GCA_049283775.1 Thiobacillus sp. | reverse complement strand
CCCTGACCCTGTCCCTGGGCACCCCCCGGGCCCGCCGCGGTGGCCGCCAGGGGCCCGGCAAGCAGGAGTGCGGCCAGCGCCGCGTTGACAACATGAAAATGCTTGCGTTGCATGTCTTCCTCTCCTTTTGAAAATCAGTTCAAGGCAAAAATCACCCGGCAATTATGCCCATCCCGGATCAGTCTGAGCGTATGTCTCAAGCCAATTAAAGGAAAAACGTAGGGTGGAAAAGCGTAGCGGCTTCCACCAAGCAGATCGCCGCGTCGCATGTTGCCATTCAAACCATCGTTGCGTTACAGGCTCGATTTTCCAATGCAAGCCTATGTGGCTGAACGCAAGAATTGCCTATTTGGATAGGGTGGAAGGCGCTGCGCTTTTCCGCCCTACGCATGCTGTTATACCTTGGGTGAGGTCAAGCGATCTTCATGAAGGCCATCGATGTGAGGCTCAAGGACAGGCTTGCCTTTATAGTTGCGCGGGGCGACCGCGAGCAGGCGCCCTTGCTCACAAACAGACAGGAAATCGAAAGATGATCGACAACCAGGAACGCTTCAATCGGGCGATGGCGCTGTTCGACGCCGCCAATTCGCAAGACCCCAATCTGGACGAGGGTCAGCCCAAGGAACTGCTGTACGCCATGCGCATGTCGGACATGATCACCCGCTTCGCACCCGAAGCCTCGGAGGCGGCACAACTGGCGGTACGTGCCCAGCATATCCAGCGCTGGAAGGTGCCGCGCAGCACCTATCCGATGAACAAGGAGGGCTACCACGCATGGCGCACCGGGCTCTACAAGTTCCAGGCCGACACCGCCGGCGAGCTGATGCGCCAGGCCGGCTACGACGACACGATGATCGAACGCGTCAAGAAGGCGGTGGGCAAGCGCGGCATCAAGAGCAATCCGGAAACCCAGCTGCTCGAGGATATCGCGGATCTGGTCTTCATCGAGCACTACATGCTGGCCTTCGCCCACAGCAAGCCCGATTACGACGAGGCGAAATGGCTGGAGATCATCCGCAAGACCTGGCAGAAGATGTCGGCGAAGGCCCGGGAGTTCGCCCTGTCCGGCAGCATCCGCCTGCCCGAACCGCTGGTGCCGCTGATCACCAGGGCGATCAGCGAGTGAGCACGGCGGCTTGGCGGGCAAGCGGGAACGCGATAGCACAAACCCGGGCGCCCGGCATACAAGGATGGATCAGGGCCTGGCGAACACATAGCGATCGCGCCCGGCATGCTTGCCCTGGTAAAGCGCGTCGTCCGAGCGCTTGATCGCACTGGCGAGTTCCTCCCCTTCGCCAACCTGCGCCAGACCCAGCGTAATGCTCAATGCCAGTGCCTGGTCATCGCGCAGGCGGAAGGGGCTGGAACGTATGGTCGTCAGCAGGCGCTGCGCTGACTGCTCCGCTTCCTCTGCGGATTTGCACTGCATGAGCCAGAGGAATTCCTCCCCGCCGAATCGGTAAAGGGGCTCGTTGCCACGCAGGTTGCGCTTCATCGTGTCGGCCAGGTGGCGCAGCACCCTGTCGCCCACTGGATGGCCGTAGCTGTCATTGATGCGCTTGAAGCGATCGACGTCGATCATCACCACATACAGCAGGTTGCCATTTCGTCGCGCATCGCTTTGATACAGGCTGAAGTCATGCTCGATGCCGTAGCGCATGGGCAGGCCGGTCAATGGGTCCTGCCGAACGACACTGGAAAGAATCAGCGTCTTGAATTGCGCCAGCAAGGCCAGCAGTTCGGATTGCGACTGCTCGAAGGCATCCAGATGAGCGGGGTTTCCCG
>JBAPWR010000373.1:0-3741 GCA_049283775.1 Thiobacillus sp. | reverse complement strand
TCGCAGTACGTGGTGGTCAACGTCGTCGACGAATAAGCATGACGTGGATTCGGCGCGAGGCCAATTCCACGCCAGTTCGTTCCATCGCGCTTCACTCGGCCGAAGGGGTTCTCCCCGGCCGAGCCATGCCATGCGTTATTCCTGCTTTTCTGCCTGCGGCTGCCCGCTGGCCTCGTCGGCTTTCGTGTCTTCGGTAGCCGACTCCCCGTCTTCACACTCCTCGTCCGTCGCGGCAGGCAGCACGCCTTCCTCGGTCAGCTGGGTTTTCAGGCCGTAGACCGCTGCATTGGCATTGGCAGCTCGGGACGCCGCCTCGTAGGACATGAGTTTTGCGTGGATCGCATCGGAAGCCGCCATCTGGCTGTTTGCCAGCGCCTCGGCCGCCTTCTTCGTCGCATCGGCGGATTGCTCGGCGGCGTTGGCTGCCTCTGCGGCAGCATGTTCGGCAGTCTGGCTGGCAGTCTGGGTGTTCGAGGCGGCTTCGGCGGCGGCAGCCTTGGCCTGATCGCTGGACGTCAGGGCGGCCATGGACGTGGCCTGAGCCTCGCCGGCGATCGCCTTGGCTTCTCCTGCGACTGTCCTGGCTTCGTCGGCGGTCTTGCCGGCCTGGCTGGCAGCGGCCTTGAGCTCAGCCACCTGTTGCTGCAGACCTTCGAGGTCGGCGGTGGTGGCGCAGCCTGCCGTCATGCCCAGAAGCAGGATCGGCAGCGCCAATCGGGTGGTCTGCGTGAATTTAGTCGTCATGTCGTCACTCCCTTGCTGATCGCGAGATGGGTTGGTAAGCGGTTTCGTTGTCGAGTGCTCTTGCAAACTCCATACACCCGATAAACTTCAAACCGGTCCGTTGGCGGATTTCCCTGCATCCTCCCGACCGGGCGAAATCCCGATATCGGCCAGGAAGAACCCTGCAGATGCTTAGGCAAAATCTCCAATCCAGTTTAGGCGATATCCTGATCGGCGAATTGGACTGCCGGCTGATTTCGGGATTGGCCGGGCCTTCCGCGCGGAACGGCCCGGCCTGGATTCCCCACCTCCGCAGGTTTTGCCGTGTCTCGAGGAGCCTTGATGAATTTAGAGTCACGCTCGACCACTTCACCGCAGCTTCCCTATTTCTCCCTGGTGCCCTTTCTGCTCATCGCCTTCGGCCTGGCCTGGGGGATTCTGGCGCTGTTCATCCTGCTTCCCGAGCAGATGGCCGGGACGTTTGGCGAACTGACCGGCCAGCATCCGCTTTTCTACCTCGCGGTGTACGCGCCAGCGATCGCGGCCTTCATCGTCGTCGCGTACCACGGCGGCGCTGGCGGCCTGCGGCGCTTTGTGTCCCGCCTGTTCCTGTGGCGCGGCTCTCTCGGCTGGTACGCCTTCTTGCTGGTCGGCATTCCGCTGCTTTTCCTTGCCGGCTCCGCGGTGAAGGGCAATCTCTTCGCCGAGCCTTTGCCGTTTGCCTCGTTTCAGGCGCTTGTCGTGGCCATGCTGTTGATGGCCGTCAAGGGTCCGATCGAGGAGTTCGGCTGGCGCGGACTCGCGCTGCCACTCTTGCAAAGGAAGTTCGCCCCCATCTGGGCCGGCCTCATCCTTGGCGTCATCTGGGCCCTCTGGCATTTCCCGGCATTCCTGTTGAGCGGGACGCCGCAAAGCGCCTGGTCGTTCACGCCGTTTTTCATCGGGTCGATCGCGATCAGCGTGATCCTGACGGCCATGTTCAACGCCACGCTAGGCAGCATCCTGCTCCCGGCGCTGTTCCACTTTCAGTTGATCAATCCCCTCTGGCCCGATGCACAACCCTACGACACGCTGTTCTTCGTCGCCGCCGCCTGCGTGATCGTCTGGTTCAACCGGCAAGCCCTGTTCGACAGAAATCAGGGGCTGACGGAAGTCATCCCTGAAGTGAAAGCCGAATGAATCCCGGAACAGCCAGGCCCTCATGAAGCATGCGCGAGAAAATGCCGTCATGAATGGTCGAGCGGATCGTCGCTCTCGCGGCGTGCGCCTGCTGGTGCTGCCATGGCTGTTTTCCCTGCTGCTCGTCGCATTGCCCCACACCGCAATGGCGTCCGGTCTGGCAGAGAAATTTCAAGCGGCGCTCGATGCCTACCGCGTGCAGTATGGCCTCCCGGGTGCTACCGCAGCCTACGTGTTGCCGGATGGAACGGTGGGGATCGCTGCGACGGGAGCAGCCGATGTCGAAGCCGGAATTACGATGGCAAAGCAATCACGCATGCTGGCGGCAAGCATTGGCAAGTCCTTTGTCGGCGCGACGACGATTGCGCTTGCACGCGAGGGCGTGCTGGATCTCGACGTACCGATCTCGCGCTGGCTGGGAGACCGGCCGTGGTTCAGCCGTTTGCCCAATCACACGACGATCACCCTGCGACATCTGCTGACCCACAGTTCGGGACTGCCGGACCATGTGCATCTGCCGAGTTTCGCCGCCGAGGTCGCCCGCAGATGGCAGGGAAACGGCAATCCCTTCACGCCCGACGAGCTGATTGGTTTCGTTCTGGATCGGCCGCCGCTTTTCGAGGCTGGCAAGGGCTGGGCCTATACGGATACCGGTTACATCCTGGTCGGGTTGGTGATCGAACAACTCACGGGGAAAAGCTACTACGCCGAGATAGATGAGCGATTCCTGTCGCCGCTCGGCCTTACGCTGACGGCCTCCGCCGATAGCCGCGCCCTGCCCGGGCTTGCCGCTGGCTACATGGCTGAAGACAATGCCTTCGGGTTTCCCAGAAAAACGACCACAGCAAAGGGCGAATTGGCATGGCATCCGGGCTTCGAGTGGACCGGCGGAGGGTTGGTGAGCAATTCACGCGACCTCGCGCTGTGGGGTTCGGCACTGTTCGGCGGGCTTGCGATGCCGGGTTCCTATCTGGACGAAATGCTGAAGTCGGTTCCGATCAGCCCAGACACGCCCGACATCCGGTACGGAGCCGGCGTGGGGGTCTATCGCAACAGCTCGTTCGGCACGGTTTACGGTCATGGCGGGTGGATACCGGGGTACAGCTCAAGCCTTCGCTACTACGCGGCTCACGGCGTCTCCATCGCCTTCCAGATCAACACCGATATCGGCATCGCGGACGATTCGACACCGGTGATGAAGGAAATGGAAGCCGGCCTGGCCAGGGTTGTCTTGCCTGCCGTCGCCGGCGAGAATCATCCGGAACGACATGCCAACTCCGGGCAGGTTCTGCCTTGAAGACCCCATGGGCCTGCCTTATCGCATAGGGTAAGCTGGTAGTGAGTTGAACCCTGCGATGAAGACGACATATACGGCCGCCCATTCATGGCTGCCTAACTTGGCTTTGTGTAAACGCGCAGACGCGGCTCTCCGACTGTTTCATGAGTTGTGGCAGCGGAGGAGACAGAAGTTGTCTGTGCCGGGAGCGCCGTGGATTAGGAGGCAAGTGAGCACAATATGGACAACATAGAGACTGCTTCCAGTGGCAACTTCATTGCCGCTGCAGGGAGACGGCCGAGGACAGGTCTCTGCGGCCTCGTGCTGTTCAGCGTCCTGTTCCCGGTATTCATGTTTCTCCAATCTGCGGCGGCTGCGGCGACAACGGAGGTCCTGGAGGTTGCGGCTGACAACGCGGACATCAGCAGTCCGCAATCCACGTTCGCGAGCCTGTTGCGCCTGACCGATGCACTGCATGAACTGGTAGGTGAGGATGGAATTACCCGCGAAAATCAGCAGCGCGTGAAGCATATCCACCAGCAGATGCAGAAGCTGTTTGATCT
>JBAPWR010000372.1:0-4735 GCA_049283775.1 Thiobacillus sp. | reverse complement strand
AAGTTTTTATGTTGCCAATGAATCCCAATAGCTTGAGCAGGACTATGTCGTTATCTGAACGGATGAATTCACGTTTCATCGTGCCGGCGATTATTGCGCTCATCGCGGCTGCGAGTTCCACGGTGTTTGCAGATCAGCAAGCTGAAGATGAACTGTCGGCTATCGAACCGCCCCTGAGTTGTCTCGGGCTGGGGCCATGCGATGCGCCTCAGGGAAACGAAGTGGAGCAGGGTTATCGTGGTTCCAGCGCAGACAAGAGCACGAGAACAAAAGGCAGTGAGGAAGCCGAGCGGGTGCTGGAGCAAGTCTATGCTTTGCCTGAAGCCGACAAGCGCTTCCTGTACGGCAAGTTGGCAGAGGCGCGCGGGTTCGCCATTTTCCCGGAAGTGCGAAAAAGCGGTGTGATGGCTGCCTCGGTCTATGGCAAGGGCATCATGTCGTTTCGTGACCAGAGTTGGGAATGGAGTCCGCCGATTCTCCTGCACATGCAGGGAACCAGCTTCGGCCCTCAATTCTGCGCGCAGTGCAGCAGAATCATCTTCATTTTCGACAGGATCTGTGACGTAAGGGATTTCCTCCAGGGCCAGCACCGCCTTGTCACGACCGGACCAAGCACGTCGATGGAGCATGTCGGCCATCCCGAACCAGCGGAGGTGGGGGGCATAAGAATTTATACCGTCAGCAATGGTGTAACGATGGGCCAGTCCCTGGAGAATTACTCCATCCATATCGACGAGGAAGGCAACGCGGCGCTGTACGGGGTCGACTTCAAGCCGGGCTGCATTCTCGAAGGAAGACGCGTGGGGTTTCAAGCCCCCTGGTTCCTGAAATACATGCAAAACATGCACCTTCCGCCAGGCCAGCCCCATAGCACCACCACAGTAAAATGATTCGGAAACGCGCTGAGCGCTGTTGAACGGTTGCCGGTAGGTGACTTTCGTGCCCGACGCAAAAATGAAATAGCTGACATCGTTGTCGGTGCGCTGAATCGATGCGTTAGACTACTCGCCGAGTAGGGTTATTTCTGACGCGGGTCGTCTTCGTGTGGAGCTGCTAGCCGGCTGTCCCGCCAATCTTCGACCCATCTGGCGCGGTGCGCATGAAGGAAAGCTGTTATGCAAATCAGACCATCGACTCGCTGTAGTGATGCGTGCCTCGCGTATTTGGCAGCCATCGCGATGAGCTGTTCAACTTTCACCGCAAGTGCTGCCGGTCCCGAGACGCTTGCCGAGCGTTTTCCGGATTACCAGCCGGCCCATACGGTCATCAAATGCCCTCATCTCCCGGCCGATCTCCAAGAGGTCCCGACATGCCATGGCAAGCAGGCGACCTGCGTGGGAACGCCCGACCGTGACCTCATTCTGGGAAGCGAGGCCGACGATGTGATCTTTGCCGGCGATGGCGACGACGTCGTGCATGGCGATGTCGGCGACGACATCATCTGCGGTGGCGAGGGCAACGACTCGTTGTTCGGGGCAAAGGGAAATGACGTGATCTACGGCGGCCCGGGTGACGACTGGCTGTTCGGTGCCGTCGGGGTCGACGAGCTTCACGGCGGCCCGGGCAATGACGTGCTCTGGGGCGGGCCGGGTTTTGACAAGCTGTCCGGTGGCGACGGTGATTACGACGTCTGCCTGCTGCAGCGGGAGATGGGTGACGCTGGGGCCAGTTGCGAAACCGTTTATCCGCCGCCGGGATATGTTCACGACCAGGAACCCGGGGCAGGTGTCCTGAAGTTAGGCAAGCCGAAGTGATTTCGCCCTAGCGATTGCTTGGCCGCCAGCGGCAAGTCAAATCGCGTTTCCTCGTCTGTAGGGTCAGGGGAGTGGTGCATGAGTCTGGTAACAGCTGAAAACCTGCGCAAGGATTATCCGCTGGGCGACACCGTGGTCCACGCCGTGCGGGGGGTCAGTTTCACCATCGAGCCCGCTTCCTTCGCCTCGTTCGTGGGGCCCTCGGGGAGCGGCAAGACCACGCTGCTCAACCTGATCGGTTGTCTCGATCGGCCCACTGGCGGAAGGCTGACGCTGGTGGGCACCGATGTCGCCACCCTCAACCCGCGCACGGCAGCCGCCTTTCGCGGCGAGCACATCGGTTTCGTGTTCCAGGATTTCAATCTCATCCCGGTGCTCACCGCTTACGAGAACATCGAATACCCGCTGCTGATGGTGCAGCGCTGGCCCGCCGACAAACGAAGCACCCGGGTGCGCAGTCTGCTCGAAGCGGTGGGGATGGCTGATCAGGCGGACAAGCGGCCCGACCAGCTATCGGGTGGGCAGAAACAGCGGGTGGCCGTCGCCCGGGCGCTGGTGACCCATCCTAAGCTGGTGCTGGCGGACGAGCCGACCGCCAACCTCGACCATGAAACCGCCTACCGCATCATCGGCCTGATGAAGCAGTTGCGCACCGAGTTCAACACGACCTTCGTATTCTCGACCCACGACCCGAAGATCATGGCGGAGGCCGAGGTCACCTACTTCATGGAAGACGGTCTCTTCCTCGAAACCAAGAATACCCGGACGGGGGACGCCAATGCTTGAGATCATGCGGATGGCGGCGCGCAATCTGCTGCGCTACAAGCGCCGTACCCTGCTCACCGCGGCGCTGATCACCGTCGGGCTGGTCGCGGTGCTGCTGTTCATCGCGGTGGCGGGTTCCTTCAAGGACATGATGGTGGCGCAGTTCACCGACTCGATGGTCGGGCACATGCAGGTCCACCGCCGCGGTTATCTGGGAGCGATGGAGAGCCTGCCGGTCGACCGCAACATGCGGCCGCGGATGCTGGTCAAGCTTTATGAAGAACTGGACAACACAGCGGAAATCCAGGCATGGTCGCCGCGCGTGAAGTTGATGGCCATGTTCAGCAATTTCCAGAGCACCACGAGCATCCGCCTCAATGGCGTCGATCCTGAGCGCGAGGCGGCGGTGGTGCCCTTGCTGCCCAATCGGGTCGTGGCGGGCGGTGAGCGGGAGCCGCTGGTCAAGCGTGGCCATATCCAGGTGCCGGAGCTGCTCGCCAAGCCGATGAACCTGAAGCCAGGCGACACCGTCGTCCTCGTGGCTACCAACCGGGATGGCTCGGTCAACGGCAAGACCTTTCTGGTGCAGGGCATCATGGAGAGCATATCGGGGCCGGGCGGCCGCGATGGCTATATCCACATCGACGATGCACGGGACCTGCTGCGGCTCGACGACGAGGAAGTGGAGGCCGAGGTGCTCGACCGGCATGGGTTCCTGCCGCCCGACGCCAAGGCAAGTTTGGCGCGGGAAAAGCAAACGGAGCAGTCGCTGCTCGGCTCGGCACCCGGGGCAGCGGCCGATGAGCCGGCCGGAGAGGCGGCGCGGGCCGCCGCGACGGTCGGTCTGGTCGAGGAAACCCGGGGCCTGTTCAAGGCCAGGGGATGGGGGCGTCCCTCCGAGGTCAGCGAGATCGCCATTCGCCTCAAGGATCCCTCCACCCTGCAGGAGACGATGGTGAAGGTCGATGCCGCCGTGGCCTCGCTGAAAAACAAGAAGGGGGAATCGATCTTTCAGGTCCACCCCTGGGAACAGTTCGTGCCCTTCTCCAAGATCGCCAAGATGATCGACCTCATGAACCTGTTCATCAAGATCATCCTGGTGACCGTGGTGCTCATCAGCATCATGAATGTGCTGATCATGGCCGTGTACGAGCGCATCCGCGAGATCGGAACGCTCTCCGCGATTGGCACCTCCCCGAGCAAGATCCTCTGGCTGTTTCTGAGTGAGGGTTTTCTGCTGGGCGTCCTCGGTACCGCGATCGGCATAGCCATCAGCCTGGTCGCGATCCAGATACTGAATGCCTCCACGGTCAGCATCGCCTTCGGACGCCAGGAGAATATCGTTCTGGCACCGAGCATCGCGGCGGCTGACGTTGTTTCCGTCGGTCTTCTGACCGTTCTGGTCGCCGTCCTGGCCAGCCTGCAGCCGGCCTGGAAGGCGTCGAGGATGGATCCCATCACCGCGTTGCGGCATGTATAGTCTTGGCGCGATTCGCCGCTCGACTGCACAGTCGTGCCAGAACCGCCGACGACGCTGTCGGCTAGAGCCAGGCGTCCGGGCGGAAAGCAAGTATTCTCGTATCGGTTAAACAGAAGGGATGTTTATGTCAGGGTTTCGTAATGCAGTAGCAATGTTGCTTCTGGCGCTGGGCGTGGCCGGCGGCTTGACGGCCTGGGCTGCGCAGCCATCCAGGGCGCCGGCAGCGGGGGCACAGCCCGCCGAGAGGCAGGCCCCGAAGCAGCTTTTCGCCATCGCTGCCGAAGGAAAGGAACTGACCGCCAGCATCCCTTTCCTGGCGGCTCGCGCGACCCACTACCATGTCTATGACGAAAACGGCACCCTGGTCGAGATGATCGCCAATCCCTATCTCGGCATGGAGGCAGGGACGGGACCGGCGGCGGCGCAGATGCTCGCTGAACACGGTGTTACCGTCCTGGTGGCCGGCATGGTGGGACCCAAGATGAAGGATGTGCTCATTGCCAAGCAGGTGCGCTTCGTGTCGCGCAAGGGGAATGTGCAAGGCGTGGTCAACGAGCTGAAAAAAACGCAATGAAGGGCGCTTCGGCATGCAGGGACTGATCCGCGCCATAGCGTGCAGCATGCTGTTCGTCGCGCAGGCCAGCGTGGCGGCGATGGATGGCAAGGCGATTCTCGAAATGGTCGACAAGAACCTGACGCCCGAGTCCTACGAGATGTACCGCAAGCTGATCAACAT
>JBAPWR010000371.1:0-4572 GCA_049283775.1 Thiobacillus sp. | reverse complement strand
GCAGCCCGACGATATGGACGCGCGCTACCAGCTGGCTGCGGTGCTGCTGGCTGCCGATGATTTCGATGCCGCCATGAACGAGCTGCTGGCCATCGTCAGACAGGATCGCAGCTTTCGCCAGGACATCGGCCGACGCAGCCTGCTGGCCCTGTTCGACCTCCTCGGCACCACGCATCCGCTAAGCGTGAGGTACCGTCAGGCACTCGCCGAGTCGCTGAATTGAAGCTGCTGCACCCGGCTTTCGATCCCTACCGCACACTGATCGAATCGCTTTCCCGCGAGCGGGGCTTTCCCACTGTCGCGGCATTGAGCGCTGCTGCAGAACGGCTCGGCATCGTCAACGCGCAGGGCAAGCCGCTGCGTTTCGTCACGCCCGATTCACGTCTGTCGGCGCGCGATTACGAAACCGGCATCCTGCTGAGCGGCTGCGTGCCGACGCGTGCCGACAACCTCCACGACCTGATGAACGCCCTGGTCTGGCTGCGCTTTCCGCGCTTCAAGGCCGCCCTCAACGAGCGCCATGTCGCTGCCATCGCCGCCGAACCGGGCACGCAGCGCGGCCGCAGGCGCGACGCACTGACGGTGCTGGATGAAAGCGGGATCTGGGTCGCCAGCCTGGCGGCTGAGCTGTGCTCGGCGCTGAGCGGGCGCGAGTGGGAGAGGTTGTTCTGGGACAGGCGCGACGAGGTCGAGGACGGCATGCGTTTTGTCGTCGTCGGCCACGCCCTGCTGGAAAAAATACTGGCGCCCTACCCTTCGATGACCGGCAAGTGCCTGCTGCTGGAGTCGGCAGCTCTTGACCTGGACGCGGCGGAAAACCGTGCTGTTGCAGCACTCGCCGATCTCGACAGTCCGCGCCAGCTGCCGCCGCTGCCGCTGCTCGGCATCCCCGGCTGGGACGACAATGCCAGCGCAGCGTACTACCGCAATACGGAAATTTTCAGACCACTGCAGTCGAACAGGCGGTGAGCAGGATCATCGATAAAGAGCTACCGATGCCGCACGGGTCTCAGTTGCACGAACAGCCCCGTGCCGGGCGCGACATCACCCGGCCGCGACCGGCAGATCGCCGCCACTGACCCATGCCTGCGCCATATCGAGATCGTCGAACAGGCGGATGTCTGCCGACATGAACATGCGGTTGACCCACATGCTCCAGGCAACCCACTGGTCGCCTGTGAGGATGGCGATGCGGCCGAAATCGTTCTTGTGCTCGCGCGAGAATTTCAGCTCTTCCCAGGCTACGTCTACGCTGTAGGACAGCATGTCGCGCAGATCGAAGAGCAGGTTGACCTTGCCCTGGAATTTGACGCCGTAGGCCACCGCTTCCTCGAATTCCTTGTAGTCGTCGAGGGTGAACTGTCCCATCACGGTGACCCCGACCTGATTGTTCTTGACGTCCAGACTGATCATGTTTTTCTCCTCAAGATTGCCTATCTACTATAGCGAATCCGGACGTGGCGGGTTCGCCACGCGCACCGCCAGCACGCCGGCCGCGACTACCAGTGCCATCCCCAGCCACGCCACCCCAGGCAGGCGCTCGCCGAACAGAACGACGCCGTAGATCGCCGAAAAGCCGACCGTGCTGTAGGCCAGTGCGCCCACCGTCAGCGTGCGCCCGCGGTGGTAGGCGCGCGTCAGCGCCAGTTGCGCCAGCGTGGCGGTGACCCCGATGCCGACCAGCATCAGCCAGTCGTCCGCCGCCGGCTGATGGAATCCGGCGAAGAGCATCCAGGCGCCGCCGCCCAGGGTCGCCAGCAGGGTGAAGTAGAAAACCACACGCCATTCCGGCTCGCCCAGCCGGCCGAGCTGCTTGACGTTGACGTAGGCCACTGCTGCCAGCATGCCCGACACCAGCCCGGCCAGCGCTGGAACCCACGCCTGCTGCTGCACTTGCGGCCGCAACAGCAGCACGATGCCGAGAAACCCGAGGATCACCGCCGCGACCAGTCCGCGGCCGTGGCGCTCGCGCAGCCACCATACCGACAGCACCGCAAGAAACAGCGGCGCCGTGTAGTTGAGGGTCACCGCGGTCGCCAGCGGCAGCCGGCCGATGGCATAGAAGAACAGCACCAGCGCACTGAATCCGGACAGTCCGCGCCAGAAATGCGTAGCGCCATGACGGGTCGCCAGCGGCGAAAACAGCCGGCCGCTGCGCCAGGCGATCACGCCCCAGATCGCGGCCAGGCCGAATGCCGAACGGTAGAACACCAGCTCGGCGCTGGAAAAGTCGCCGGACGCCTGCTTCACCAGCACCCCCATCAGCGCGAACAGGATCGCCGCGACGACCATCCAGCCGGATTTCATCGCAGCCGAACAAAAAAAACGGGCGGTGCCGGCCGCCCGTCGATCAAGACGCAAGGGCTCATTTCAGGTGCGGCTCGATTTCACGTCGCAGAAAGCTGTGGAAATGCATCATGCCGTCTTCCATCGGCGACTGATAGGGGCCGGTTTCCGAGATGCCCTGCCGGTACAGCGCCTGCCGGCCCTCCTGCATGCGCATGCAGATGTCGTCGTCCTCGACCGCGGTCTCGCGATAGGCGGCCTGCTCGGCCTCGATGAAGGCGCGCTCGAACAGCACGATATCTTCCGGGTAGTAGAACTCGACGACGTTCCTGCACGACGCGATGCCGGTCGGGATGATCGACGACACCACCAGCACGTGCGGATACCACTCGACCATCAGGCCGGGGTAATAGGTCAGCCAGATCGAACCGTGCGCCGGCACCTTGCCCTGGCGGTAGGCCAGCAACTGCTCCTGCCATTTCTGGTAAATCGGCGAACCGGCCCGCGACAGCCCGCGGTTGACGCCGACGGTCTGCACCGACCACCAGTCGCCGTACTCCCACTTCAGGTCTTCGCAGGTGACGAAGTTGCCGAGGCCCGGGTGCGCGGGCGCGACGTGGTAGTCCTCGAGGTACACCTCGATGAAGGTCTTCCAGTTGCAGGCGTAATGGGTCACTTCGACGTGGTCGAGCATGAAGCCGGAAAAGTCGAGGTCCGCCGCCGCCTTCATCCCCGCGAGGTCGGCATTGACGTCGCGCTCGCCGGCGAACAGCAGCCCCTGCCAGCGCTGCAGCCCGGTGCGTCCGAGATTGAGGCAGGGATTGCCGGGAAACTCCGGGGCGCCCTTGAGGGTGCCCTGGCTGTCATAGGTCCAGCGATGGATCGGGCAGACGATGTGGTTGCTGGCGAGCTTGCCGCGCCCCTTGAGCATGATGGCCTGGCGATGGCGACAGACGTTCGACAGCATCTGCACCTCCTGGCCATTGTTGACCAGCATCTTGGCGCCATCGAAGAGCTCGAGCGCGTGATAGTCATTCGCCTCGGGCACCATCAGCTCATGGCCGGCATAGCCCGGGCCGTGCTTGAACAGATGTTTCAGCTCGAGTTCGTAAATGACAGGATCGAAATACCAGGACACCGGCAGTTGCGGCGTCGTTAGCGACAAGGCGCTGGATTCGGCGAGATCGCTCATGGCGTACCCTACTCAAAACCAAGCCCCCCCACCGATGCGAAATTTGGGGGCGGTAAGTTAAACCCACCGGATAGATAGAGCGCGGTTGTTGCCGATCGATCGGCCCGACGACCACGTCCTACCCCGCTCCACAAAGGGCGCGGGACGGATGAAACCCTGAAAACCGGGGCTTTCAGGGGGAAAGAATTCTAGCACAGGCCGTGACCGGATTGCCTGCCACAACAGGGTTCCAGATTGATGAAAAGCCGGTTCCGGGATGACGGCCCTGCGGCCAGGACGGTTTCACTGCGAGCAGGCAGACGCCACACCATGGACTTGAGCCGGTGGAGGGTTTCAGCTTAGAATGCGCGTTTTCCCCGAACGTGTCCCGCCCAGCCGCAGGCCACGCGATTTGATAAGGAGTACACCATGGCTGTCACCACCACGCAAAAAGCGCAGATCGTCCAGGATTATCAGCGCGCCGCCGCCGACACCGGTTCCCCGGAAGTCCAGGTCGCCCTGCTCACCGCCCGCATCAACGACCTCACCGACCACTTCAAGGCCAACATGAAGGACCATCACTCGCGTCGCGGCCTGCTGAAAATGGTGAGCCGCCGCCGCAAGCTGCTGGATTACCTCAAGCGCACCAACCTCGACGGCTACAAGACCCTGATCGAACGTCTCGGCCTGCGCAAGTAAACGCGGCAGGACATCGGTGAATCTTCGCCGCATCGCAATCGAAAATCTGGCCCAGGGGCTGCGCCCCTGAGCTTTCTGCGCCCCGCCTGTCGCGGGGCGTTTTTGTTTTGAAAGGAATTCGTGTGAGCGCCATCAAGAAAACGTTTACCTACGGCCGCCATCTGGTCACCCTGGAAACCGGCGAAATCGCCCGCCAGGCTGCCGGCGCCGTCATCGTCAACATGGACGACACCGTGGTGCTGGTCACCGTCGTCGCCAAGAACGAAGTCAAGCCCGGCCAGGATTTCTTTCCGCTGACCGTCGACTACCAGGAAAAGACCTACGCCGCCGGCCGCATTCCCGGCGGCTTCCTCAAGCGTGAGAGCCGTCCTTCCGAGGGCGAAACGCTGATCTCGCGCCTGATCGACCGCCCGATC
>JBAPWR010000370.1:0-5329 GCA_049283775.1 Thiobacillus sp. | reverse complement strand
GTGCCGGGTTGCGTCGTTGCCGTGGGCACCGTTCACGGGTGGGGTCCGGGCTACCGGACATCGCGGGCTAGGCGATCGCGGCCTCCACCTGGGCAGGGCGCAGCGAGTCGCGACCCCCGAAGGGATTGGACCCCAATTGGACCCCAACCGGGCTCGGTGCCGGTGCGGTCGAAAGTGCTATTCGGCTAGCTAGAGCCGAACCACGGAGGGTGAGCGACGGGGCTCGAACCCGCGACAACAGGAATCACAATCCTGGACTCTACCAACTGAGCTACATCCACCATTGTGTTGCCAGCAAGGCTGACAACGGGAAAACTGGCCTGCCCGACAGGAATCGAACCTGTAACCCCCAGCTTAGAAGGCTGGTGCTCTATCCAGTTGAGCTACGGGCAGAGACTCTTCTCGGGCATACAACTCCGCAATTCCCATGACGCCGGATGAATTGGGGTGGTCGGGGTGAGAGGATTCGAACCTCCGACATCCTGCTCCCAAAGCAGGCGCGCTACCGGGCTGCGCTACACCCCGAATCCAATCCGCGCCGTGCGGACGCATTTCGGAGAGGCGGAACTATACCTTGGCGGGAATTGCCGGTCAATTTTAGCTTGAGCAAAACGCCCCGTTTCCGGGAAAATCACTCTTTTTGAAATGGTTGCCCCGATGAGCGCGCATATCCTTGACGGCAAGACGATGGCCGACACCATCCTCGCAGTGATTCACGACAAGGTCGCGGAGCGTGAAGTGCAGGGCAAGCGCCGTCCCGGACTTGCGGTGATTCTGGTCGGCGACGATGCCGCTTCTGCGGTCTACGTGCGCAACAAGAAACGCGCCTGCGAACGCGCCGGCGTAGTCAGCGTGGCGCACGACCTGCCGACGGCGACGACCCAGGACGAATTGCTGGCGCTGATCGACAATCTCAACGCCGACACCGCCATCGACGGCATCCTGGTGCAGTTGCCGCTGCCGTCGCATATCGACGCCGAGACGGTGATCGAGCGCATCCGTCCGGACAAGGACGTCGACGGTTTCCACCCATACAACATCGGCAGACTGGCGGTGAAGATGCCGACGCTGAGGCCTTCCACGCCGCGCGGCATCATGACCCTGCTGCGGGCCACCGGCGAGGAACTGCGCGGCAAGAACGCGGTGATGGTCGGTGCCTCCAATATCGTCGGCCGGCCGATGAGCCTGGAACTGCTGCTCGCCGGCTGCACCGTGACCATCTGCCACAGCGCCACCCGCGACCTCGAAAGCTTCGTGCGCTCGGCGGAAGTGCTGGTGGTCGGGGTAGGGCGGCCGCGCATGATTCCCGGCGACTGGGTGCGCGAAGGTGCCATGGTGATCGACGTCGGCATCAACCGCCTGCCCGACGGCAAGCTGGTCGGCGATGTCGATTTCGACGGTGCAGTGCAGCGCGCCAGCTGGATCACCCCGGTGCCGGGCGGCGTCGGCCCGATGACCGTGGCGACGCTGCTGGAGAACACCCTCGAAGCCGCGCTGATGCACAACCCGTAGAAGCCTTGTCCGCGAAGGACGCGAGGGAACGCGAAGTAAAAACCCCGCTGAGCAAACTTTCCCTACTGAGCAGTCGGGGATATCAAACCACCTATCCGAACTGAAAAGCCTGCTTGCAGGGTTCTGGGGGTCCCTTCGCGTTCCTTCGCGGTAAAACACTACCCAGCATGCAGTGCCCGGAGGTAGGCCACATCGACGAAAGGCTGGCCGAGGTCGGGACCGGCGATCAGTCGGTTCGGGGCGCCCGGATCGCCGAGGTCGGACAGTACGACTGCGGCGCCTTCGAAATCGTGATCCAGGGTGTAGTCGTTGACCGTGATCAGGGTTTTCAGGCCGGCGCCGAGGCTGGCACGCAGGCCGTTTTCCGAATCCTCGAACGCCAGGCAGGCTTGCGGGTCGAGGCCCATCTTTTCCAGCGCGTAATGGTAGATGTCGGAAGCCGGCTTCTTCGCCGGCACGATGTCGCCCGCTGCGATCAGCTCGAACCATTCCTGCGTGCCTGAGCCGAGACTGTGTTCGAGCAGCACGGTGACATTTTCCGGCGTGGTGGTGGTGGCGATCGCCAGGCGCAGTCCTGCGGCACGCGCCTCGCTCAGCAGGCGCTTGACGCCACGACGCATCGGGATGCCGCCGCGTGCGGCGAGTGCGCTGTAGATGCGGGTCTTGGCCTGGTGCAGTTGCGCCACCAGCTCGTCGAAATTGGCGGGCTTGCTATAGTCCGGCCGGTACTGGTCGATATAGTGCTTCATCCGCTCCTTGCCGCCGGTGACGGCAAGCAGTTTGCCGTACAGCTCGACATCCCAGTGCCAGTCGAGACCGGCTTCCTGGAAGGCCTGGTTGAATGCGGGACGATGGCCGTCACGCTCGGTATCGGCAAGGGTGCCGTCGACGTCGAACAATAGGGCTTGCAGGGTCATTTTGGGTTGCGGTGCGATTTGGATTCTGTTATTAAATCGGGTTTGGGTTTTGCCCTGAATTTGATCAATTTTCAAGAGAACGAGATGGCTGAAACACTGATGCGCTTCGAGCCGTACAAGGCAAAAAAAGGCGAGGAATACATGAACGCGAAACAGCTCGCGCATTTTCGCAAAATGCTCGGGGCATGGAAAGCTGAATTGTCGCAGGACATCGATACCACGCTGCATTCGATGCAGGACGAACAGACCGTGTTCGCCGATCCCAACGACCGCGCCACCCAGGAGTCCGACATGGCGCTGGAACTGCGCAACCGCGACCGCGAGCGCAAGCTGATCAAGAAAATCAACGAGACCATTGCCAAGATCGAAAGCGGCGACTACGGTTACTGCGAATCCTGCGGCATCGAAATCGGCCTGGAACGTCTGCAGGCTCGTCCCACCGCGACGCTATGCATCGACTGCAAGACGCTCGAGGAAATCCGCGAGCGGCAGGTCGCCAAATAAGCCAGCCAGACCTGGCTGCCATCAGGCACACACGCAAGGCGCCCATGACCGATACCAGCGAATTCGACCGTTACTACAACGGACTTCTATACAGCGTGATGCGCTGGGACCAGCTGAGCGATTTCTGGAAAAAGGTCGACGCCGATGCTGGCTGGTATCTGTATGCGGTGGGTCATGAGCTGCCGCAAGACCCGTCTCCAGCCGAAAAGGTGCAGCAGTTCATGCGCGAGCTGGACGAATTGCTGCGGCGCGAGCACCACGAGGATTACTGCGCGATCGTCTACGCCGACGATCTCGAGGCACCGAACTTCATCAAGATCTACGATCCCAATCATCTCGGCAGTTCATGCGGCTCCAGCTCGATGAAGTCGTCGGTGCTGCCGGGCTGGCTGATGAGCAGGGTGCCGCCGCGCGAATTGCAGATCAACGGCGTGGTCACCGGTCAGCGCAAGCGCTGGTGGCAGGCTTTCCTTGGCGAATCAGCCTGAGGCGTCGGCGAAACGCAACAATGAAAAACGCGCCAATCGGCGCGTTTTTTCTGAGCGGTGATTGCCGCACCGAAGGAGCGGCAAGGCCGATCAGCTGGTCCGTTCCTCGTCGCTGGGCGCAGGAGCCGGAGCCGGAGCTTCAAGCAGGGCCTTCATCGACAGCCGCAGGCGACCTTTCTCGTCGGCTTCGAGGATCTTGACCCGCACGACCTGGCCTTCCTTGAGATGATCGCCGATGGCATTGACGCGCTCGTGGGCGATCTGCGAAATGTGCAGCAGCCCATCACGGCCCGGCAGCACATTGACGATCGCACCGAAGTCCAGCAGTTTGATGACCGGGCCTTCGTAGATCTTGCCGACTTCGACTTCGGCGGTGATTTCCTCGATGCGCTTCTTCGCCAGTTCGCCGGCTTCCATGCTGGTGCAGGCGATCTTCACGCTGCCGTCTTCCTGGATGTCGATCTGGGTGCCGGTTTCCTCGGTCAGCGCGCGGATGACGGCGCCGCCCTTGCCGATGACGTCGCGGATCTTCTCCGGGTTGATCTTCATCGCGATGATGCGCGGCGCGTAGGCCGACATCTCATGGGTTTCGGAGACCGACGACTTCATGATCTCGAGGATGTGCATGCGGCCTTCCTTCGCCTGGCTCAGCGCGGCGTGCATGATTTCCTTGGTGATGCCGGTGATCTTGATGTCCATCTGCAGCGCGGTCACGCCCTTCCCGGTGCCCGCGACCTTGAAGTCCATGTCGCCGAGGTGGTCCTCGTCGCCGAGGATGTCGGTCAGCACCGCGAAGCGGTTGCCTTCCTTGATCAGGCCCATGGCGATGCCGGCCACATGCGCTTTCAGCGGTGCGCCTGCATCCATCAGCGACAGGCAGCCGCCGCACACCGAGGCCATCGACGACGAGCCGTTGGATTCGGTGATCTCGGAGACCACGCGCATGGTGTAGCCGAATTCTTCCTTGCTCGGCAGCACTGCCAGCAGCGCGCGCTTGGCGAGGCGGCCGTGGCCGATTTCGCGGCGCTTCGGCGAACCGACGCGGCCGGTTTCGCCGGTGGCGTAGGGAGGCATGTTGTAGTGCAGCATGAAGCGGTCGGAGTAGCTGCCTTCGAGCGCGTCGATGGTCTGTTCGTCACGACCGGTGCCGAGCGTGGTCACGACCAGCGCCTGGGTTTCGCCGCGGGTGAACAGGGCGGAACCGTGGGTGCGCGGCAGCACGCCGGTGCGGATGGTGATCGGGCGCACGGTGCGGGTATCGCGGCCGTCGATGCGCGGCTGGCCGGAGAGGATGCGGTTGCGCACCACGCCCGCTTCCAGGCGGTGGAAGGCGTCCTTCACTGCGTTGGCGGCGACGGTGTCCATTTCGGGCGTGATCAGTTCGGCGAAGGCCTTGCTGCGCACTTCGTCGACCGCGGCCATGCGCGCCTGCTTCTGCTTGATGTTGTAGGCGGCCTGCAGGCCGTCTTCGGCGATCGCATTGAGGCGCTCGACCATCGCCGTGTCTTCGGCGATCGGCTGCCAGTCCCAGGCGTCGGCACCGGCTTCGTCAGCCAGTTCGTTGATGGCGTTGATCGCCGCCTGCATCTGGGTGTGGCCGAACACGACCGCGCCCAGCATGATGTCTTCCGGCAGCTCCATGGCCTCGGATTCGACCATCAGCACCGCGGTCTCGGTGCCGGCGACGACCAGGTCGAGCGCCGAGTCCTTCAGTTCGGAGTTGGTCGGGTTGAGCACGTACTCGCCATTGATGAAGCCGACGCGTGCGGCGCCGACCGGGCCGTCGAACGGCAGGCCGGACAGCGACAGGGCGGCGGAGGCGCCGATCAGCGCGGGAATGTCGGCGCTGACTTCGGGATTGGACGACATCACCGTGGCGATGACCTGCACTTCGTTGAAGAAGCCTTC
>JBAPWR010000369.1:0-2032 GCA_049283775.1 Thiobacillus sp. | reverse complement strand
GTCGCAGATCGAGAATCCGCTGGCGAAGGAGATCCTCTCCGGGCATTTCGCCGCCAAGGACACCATCCTGGTCGATGCGCGCGACGGCCAGATCGTGTTCGGCAAGGGTGCGCAGGCCGCAGCGGCGTAGATCGGAACAGGCGTTCATGACACGGCCCCGCATTGCGGGGCCGTGTCATTTGGTTTGCTGGGGCATGATCAGAAGATGCTGCGCAGCGCCGCCTCGCCTGCACCCTGGAAGGGTCCGAGCGGGCTGCGATTGAGTTCCTTCTCGCTGATGATGGGCTCGCCGCTGACCAGTTTGTAGATGATGACATCATCCTTGATCAGCACCAGGCCCTTGAAACGCCAGCCCAGGATGTCGGTTTCGCGCTTGAATCCGAAGAAGTCGGCCCAGAAATTGCCGACGCGCTCGCGCTTGACGAACCGCTGGTCGATTTCGTAGCCGCTGCAGGACGTCTTTGCAGTGATGCAGTCACGGACCGGATCGTCGAGGTCATTGGGGTCGATCACGGGTGACGGGACGAAACGCTGCAATACGTCGGAGTAGTTCAGCACCGTGATGTTGGGCGTGACCCGGGGCACGATGCCGATGGCCTCGAGGTCTTTGACGCGGGTCTCGTAGGGGACGATCTTGTCGAAGGATGCGCGCGCTTCGTCGAAGCTGTGCCATACCCCCTTCACCTCCACGGTGCCCCGCGGCAGAAGCGCCGAACAGCCGGCAAGTCCGAGGCAGGCAGCGACCAGCAGCATTTTGTAAAGAGAATCTGAACGCACCATTTTCATGAATTCTACTTCCAGACAGCGGTCTTTTGCCAAAGGGCGCTCAGGCGCTTGCAGCTCGAACCCTTGTCTTGCCTGGTCGACCCGTCAACTGCGAAGGACGTGCGGTAGACCGCGCGTGAAGCGGGACACCAGGGTCGCGCTGACCTATGCCGTTCGTGGTGAGCCCTTCGACTGGCTCAGGGCGAACGGGCGGAATAAATCAGGCTTTGCCTAAATGAATCCCTGACCCTCCTAGATAAGTACTTTACTATTTTATGATGTTCCGGGGACCACGACCATTCCGACTTAGGTCCCATTGCCAAGCCGCTCTGGAGCAGGGTGTTGTCTCGCAGCTTGAGCCGTTCCGCTCCTCTCTAACAATGCGGGCGCGGAGAAGACCGGCTGGTACGCGATCATTCCGGCTCCTGATGCGTACGGTCTTTGCCTTTTCTCTCTTCACGAGACGAAGGCGTTACGCCTTTTTCGGGCTGGATCGGCCAGTTCGCGATGTTAGAATCGGAGCTATGTTTTCAGCCGTTTCCATCACCCGTTTTCAAGCGCGCTTCCCATGCGTGCGATCGGGGTACGTCCACTGATGCGCATCCTGCTCTCCAACGATGATGGCTACTTTGCTCTCGGCCTGGCCGCGCTTGCAGAGGCCCTGCAGGCGTATGCCGAGATCACCGTGGTGGCGCCGGAACGTGATCGCAGCGGGGCATCGAATTCCCTCACTCTCGACCGTCCGCTGATGCTGCGGCAGGCGCCAAGCGGTTTCTACTACGTCAACGGCACGCCGACGGACTGTGTTCATCTGGCCGTCACCGGCATGCTCGATCATCTGCCCGACATGGTGATTTCCGGCATCAACCACGGCTCCAACATGGGTGACGACACGATCTATTCCGGCACCGTGGCGGCTGCCACCGAAGGCTATCTGCTGGGGATCCCGTCGATCGCGGTATCGCTCGCCAACCACAACGCCAAGCATTTCGATACCGCGGCGCGGGTGGTCAGCGACCTGGTGCAGCGCATCCAGCGCCAACCGCCGACCGAGCCGATGCTGCTCAACGTCAACGTGCCGGATCGGGCCTGGGACGACTTGGGCGGCATGGTGATAACCCGTCTCGGCAAGCGCCACAAGGCCGAGTCGGTGGTCAAGACCACCAACCCGCGCGGCCAGGTCGTCTACTGGGTGGGGGCTGCGGGCGCCGCCCAGGACGCCGGCGAGGGGACCGACTTTCATGCGGTCGCCAACGGTCAGGTCTCG
>JBAPWR010000368.1:0-1885 GCA_049283775.1 Thiobacillus sp. | reverse complement strand
GAGCAATGACGGCGCCTTGCCGCTCAACCCGAATGTCCCACCGGCCTCGATCTCGCTGACCGGCGACTACACCGCCGTCAGCATGGGCGCCAATTACAACGACACCATCTGGGGCGCCAACAGCCGTCTGGAATGGCGCGAAGGCGACGACAACGACCAGGCCAACTTCCTGTTCGGTATACAGCGCAATCTGGATGCCGGTCGCGTGCTCGCCGCCGGCTTCAGTTATACCGACACGCAGTCCGCCACTGACCAGTCGCGCCTGTTCGAGGCCCGCCTGTCCTATGCCCACCGTCCGTGGGACAGCAAATGGGTCTGGCTCGACCGGCTCGACTACGTCGACGAACTCCTCAGCGGTCCGGCGGACCGCAGCCATGCGCGCAAGCTGATCAACAACTTCAATGCCAACTGGATGCCCAACCGCCGTACCCAGGTCGCCCTGCAGTACGGTTCCAAGTATGTGTTCGACCGGATCGACAGCGACTCCTACAGCGGCTACACCGACCTCATCGGCGCGGAAGTCCGGCGCGACCTCGGCCGTGACTGGGACGTCGGCGCCCACGCTTCGATGCTGCATTCCTGGCAACCCGGAACCAAGGAATTCGGTGTCGGCGCGTCGGTCGGCTACAAGCTGATGGACAACATGTGGCTGGCGGCCGGCTACAATTTCAGCGGCTTCGACGATGCCGATTTCTCTGGTTCCGAATACCGCGCCCAGGGACCCTACATCGCGTTCCGCGTGAAGGTCGACCAGGACACCCTCAAGCTCAACGAGCGGAAAAGCGGTCAGCTCGCCCGCGCCAAGCCATGATCGGAAACGCCATGAAAAAGACCCTGTTGCCGCTGCTATGCTGCTGTCTGATGCCCCTCGCCCACGCCGATAATCGTCCGCCCGCCGCCGCCGACCTGGCAAGCATCGAACAAATGCAGCGGCAGGTGGACAGGCTCGGCTTCGGAACGCTCGGCGCCGATGACTACGCACTGTCCAAGGTGCGCGCCTGGCTCGATCTTGCGCTCGACGAATACCACGAGAAGGATCGCAGCGGCATCGTCCAGGATGCCGCCGCGGAAGCCGCGCTGCTGCTGAAGGCACTGGAAGCCGGCCAGGTTTTCGACGCCGGCGCCACCCCCCATCCCTATGCCAGCGAAAAGGTGCGCCCCGACCTGTGGGCAAGGATCGAGACCATGAAGCGCCACGCAGATTTTTCCTGCGGCGCCCGCAAGATCGCCGAACTGGAAGTGCAACTGGTCTGGACCGGCCACGAGAAATGGGAATCCGGCTGGATGCACGCCGAACCTTATGCGCGCATCGCCGAGAACCTCGCCTACGAAGCGCAGCTCGCACTCGATGCGTGCGCCGCGAGCAAAACGATGCGTGCCGCCGAGTCGGCCGCGGCGAGCATCGCGCCCCCAGCCGAGCCGGTCATCATCGTGCACCATACCCTCGCCACCGATGCCCTGTTCGAATTCGGTCGCCACGAGATCAGCCATCTGGCCGCAGGCGGCCGGCAGAAGCTCGATGCACTGGCCGGCGAACTGCTGAACTGGAAGACGCTCGATCGCATCGACATCGTCGGCCACACTGACCGACTCGGTTCGGACGACCGCAACCAGCCGCTGTCCGAACGCCGTGCCGAGGCGGTGAAGAACCATCTCGCCGGCCGCGGCCTGCCAGCCGAAATAATCCATACCTCCGGCGCAGGCAGTACCCGTCCGCTGGTTCATTGCGACGAAGTGCCGAGCCTGCAGGCCCGGGTCGAATGCCTGCAGCCCAACCGACGGGTGGAACTGCGAATCGAGGGACAACGATGAGCAAAGCGGCTGGGCAGCGTCGCCTTGCCAGGTGCCTGGGCATCTTCCTGACGCTCCTGCTTGGGCTTGCAAT
>JBAPWR010000367.1:0-4130 GCA_049283775.1 Thiobacillus sp. | reverse complement strand
GGGTGTGGTCGATCAGCGTCTGCAGCGCCACGCGCTCGGGCGCCCACCAGTAGCCGTTGTAGATCAGGCTGGCGTAGCGCGGCATCAGGTCGTCCTTGAGGTGCGCGACTTCGCGGTCGAGGGTGATCGATTCGATCGCGCGATGCGCCTTCAACAGAATGGTGCCGCCCGGTGTCTCGTAGCAGCCGCGCGACTTCATGCCGACGTAGCGGTTCTCCACCAGATCCAGCCGGCCGATGCCGTGCTTGCCGCCGAGTTCGTTGAGCTTCGCCAGTACTTCGTGGGCGCACATGCCGACGCCGTTGATCGCCACCACGTCGCCGTGCACGTAATCGAGGGTCAGGTACTCGGCCTCGTCGGGTGCCTTTTCCGGCGACACGGTCCACCGCCACATGTCCTCCTCGGCTTCGGCATTGGGGTCTTCCAGGTGGCGGCCTTCGTAGGAGATGTGGAGCAGGTTGGCATCCATCGAATACGGGCTGCCACCGGCCTTGTGCTTCATGTCCACGGGAATGCCGTGGGCCTCGGCGTAGGCGAGCAGTTTCTCGCGGCTCAGCAGGTCCCACTCGCGCCAGGGTGCGATCACCTTGATGTCGGGCTTCAGCGCATACGCGCCGAGCTCGAAGCGCACCTGGTCGTTGCCCTTGCCGGTGGCACCGTGGCAGATCGCATCGGCGCCGGTCTGGTTGACGATTTCGATCAGTCGCTTGGCGATCAGCGGCCGCGCGATCGAGGTGCCGAGCAGGTATTCGCCTTCGTATACGGTGTTGGCACGGAACATCGGGAAGACGAAGTCGCGCACGAATTCCTCGCGCAGGTCGTCGATGTAGATCTGCTCGGGCTTGATGCCGAACTGCAGCGCCTTGGCGCGCGCCGGCTCGAGTTCCTCGCCCTGGCCGAGGTCGGCGGTGAAGGTCACCACCTCACATTGGTAGGTATCCTGCAGCCATTTCAGGATGACCGAGGTGTCGAGGCCGCCGGAATAGGCCAGTACAACTTTCTTGATGTCGCTCATGGTGATGGTGGTGTCAGTGGGTGGAGCCGGATTGGTTTTTGTCGATGATCTCGACCTGGCCAGGGAAGCCGCCGATCTTCAGGATGTCGAGGTTGGTGGTCTGGCTGGCCTTCTCGATCTCGATGCCGACCACGCGGCCATCTTCCGACAGGTTGAGCACGATGCCCTCGTGCGCTTCCCAGGCCTGCGCGGGATTCTCGGGGCTGATTTCGACATAGAGCGAGTCCATGTCCTTGAAGTAGGCGATGTTCATGATTCGATTTTTCCCAACAGTAGAAATTCCATCAGCGCCTTCTGCACATGCAGGCGATTCTCGGCCTCATCCCACACCACCGACTGCGGGCCGTCGATCACCTCGGCGGTGACCTCCTCGCCGCGGTGAGCGGGCAGGCAGTGCATGAAGACGGCGCCCGACTTGGCGACCCGCATCATCTCGGCGTCGACCTGCCAGTCGGCAAAGGCTTTGATGCGCTCGTCGTTTTCGGCTTCCCAACCCATGCTGGTCCAGACGTCGGTGGTCACCAGGTCGGCGCCACGGCAGGCATCCATCGGGTCGGCGAAGCTCTCGTAATGGTCGGTTCCATACAGCCCGGCACGTTCGGGCTCGACTTCGTAGCCCGGTGGGGTCGAGACGTGCACGTTGAAATCCAGCACTTCGGCCGCCTGCAGCCAGGTGTTGCACATGTTGTTGGAGTCGCCGACCCAGGCCACGGTCTTGCCCTGGATCGAACCGCGATGCTCGATGAAGGTGAAGATGTCGGCGAGGATCTGGCACGGATGGTATTCGTTGGTCAGGCCGTTGATCACCGGCACTCGCGAATGCGCGGCAAAGCGCTCGATGATGTCCTGCTCGAAGGTGCGGATCATGACGATGTCGACCATGCGCGAGATGACTTCCCCTGCGTCTTCCACCGGTTCGCCGCGGCCGAGCTGGGTGTCGCGTGTATTGAGATAGATCGCCGTACCGCCGAGCTGGTGCATTCCGGCCTCGAAGCTCAGCCGGGTGCGGGTCGAGCTCTTCTCGAAAATCATCGCCAGGGTGCGATCGACCAGCGGGTGGTAGGGCTGGTAACGCTTGAAGCGGGTCTTGATCACCCGTGCACGGTCGAACAGGTAGAGCAGTTCGTCGCGCGACAGGTCCTTGAATTGCAGGAAATGTCTGAGCATCACGCCGCCTGCTGCAGATGGTTCTTGATGATGCCGGACACGGCCGCGACCAGCGCATCCACCTCGGCCTGCCCGTAGATCAGCGGCGGCACCAGGCGAACGACGGTATCGGCGGTGACGTTGATCAGCACGCCGGCATCGCGGCCGACGGCGACCAGTTCGGCACACGGACGGTCGAGTTCGATGCCGATCATCATGCCCTCGCCGCGAATGTCGACCACGCCATGCACGCCATCGAGTGCCTGACGCAGTCCATTGCGAATTGCTTCGCCGCGGACGCGCGAATTTTCCAGCAGGTTTTCCTCCTCGATCGCCTGCAGGGTCGCCAGCGCTGCTGCGCAGGCGAGCGGGTTGCCGCCGAAAGTCGACCCATGGTTGCCCGGCTTGAACACCTCGGCGGCGGCGCCGCGCGCCAGACACGCGCCGATCGGCACCCCCGATCCCAGACCCTTGGCCAGCGCCATGACGTCAGGGATCACGCCGGAATGCTGGAAGCCGAACCAGGTACCGGTGCGGCCGATGCCGGTCTGGACCTCGTCCAGCATCAGCAGCCAGCCGTGGGTATCGCAAATCTGCCGCAACTCGACGAGGAATTCGGACGGCAGCACATTGATGCCGCCTTCGCCCTGGACGACTTCGACCAGCACAGCGACCACGCTCTTGTTGTGCTCGGCGACATGACGGATGGCGTCGAGATCGTTGAACGGCACCCGCGCGAAGCCCGACAGCAAAGGCTCGAATCCGGCCTGGATCTTGCGGCTGCCGGTGGCAGTCAGGGTCGCCATGGTGCGGCCATGGAAAGACTTTTCCATGACGATGATGGTCGGCACCTCGATGCCCTTGTTGTGGCCATAGAGGCGCGCAAGCTTGATCGCTGCCTCGTTGGCCTCACAGCCCGAGTTGCAGAAAAATACGCGATCCATGCCGGAAATGGCGCAGAGCTTGTCGGCCAGTTCCTCCTGGCGCAGCACGCGATACAGGTTGGACGAGTGGATCAATGTCGCAGCCTGGTCGGCGATCGCCTTCACCAGCTTGGGATGGGCGTGGCCGAGGCCGTTCACCGCCACACCGGCGACGGCGTCGAGGTAACGCTTGCCGGCTTCATCCCACAGGTACGCGCCCTCGCCGCGCACGAAGGCGACAGGCTGGCGGGCATAGGTATTCATCAAGTGTTCGGACATGGTTCTCTGGTCTGCTTACGCAAAGACGTCATCAGGTCATCAAAGCAATACGGCGGCCTAAGCCGCCGTAATCGTTGCGCGATTTTACTACGCTCGCGTTTTTTGGGCTATCAGAAGCCGTGCACCCCGGCACCCATGAAGAACAGCATCGGAATCGACAGCATGGTGTTGGTGCGTGAAGCCAGGAAAGCCACCCGACGGGCCTTGTTCTTCTCGTCGTCGCTCGCCGCCACCATGCCGAGTATCTTCTTCTGGTTCGGCCAGATCAGCACCCAGACGTTGAACAGCATGATCGTTCCCAGCCAGGCGCCGATGCCGATGTAGGCCGCCTCGGGCTGCAGGGTGAAAGCCGGAACGAAGCGCGGGCCGAGCAGCGCCGCACCCGCCAGCCAGGTCACTACCGCCGACCAGCGGAAGAACAGCAATGCGCGAGGGGCGATGTGCTTGGATATGCCGGCGGCGGTGCCATCTGCAGCTGCCGCCTTGAGTCCGGCCACCTGAACGAAGTTGAAGTAGTACAGCAGACCGATCCACATCACCCCTGCCATGAAATGGACCCAGCGGAAAATCCCCATTGAATATTCCATGCTGATTAGCCCCCGATCAGAAAGTTGTTGGCAAACACATACAGAACAACCGTCAGCACCAAGCCGGCAATGACCGTTCCCCACAGAGAATCCAGCGGATTTTTCATCTCTCCCCCAATAGTTGATAGATTTACTCAGGTAACCGGCGCAAGTATCACCAAATTGCCATGGGCTTGCAAG
>JBAPWR010000366.1:0-6992 GCA_049283775.1 Thiobacillus sp. | reverse complement strand
TCCCCCGGTTTCGGGGGAGGGGGCAAATGTCACGCCCCACAAGGGGACTCCGACTTTCTATGGGCTGAAGCCCATGAAAGATCGTATGCCCAAACCGATTCATCCTCTTGCCCCGAACATCATGCGTCGCGCGACGAAGGCCTTCAGCGGCGGCAGCACTTCGAGCGCCAGCAGGCCGAGTCCGCGCGCGTGGCGCAGCGGTGCGACATCATTGGAAAAGACCCGTACGAGGAAATCGGTGAAGCCGACCCCGCCGATGACGTCGACCCGCCGACCACGCGCGTAGTCACGCAGCATGGCAGCCCCGCCGATCTCGCCGCTGTCGGTATCGCCGCACAGGCTCGCCAGTTCCCAGGCGTCGCGCAGGCCGATGTTGAAACCCTGCCCGGCGACCGGGTGCAGGGTCTGCGCAGCGTTGCCGATTCGCACCACGTGATCGGCAGCCTCGCTGCCGACGTAGGCGAGCCGCAGCGGGAAGGTCTTGCGCGGGCTGGCCTGCAGGAACAGGCCCTGGCGGCCGCCGAAGTGCCGGTAAAGGGCGGCGAGAAATTCGTCGTCGGGCAAGGCGGCGATGCGCTGGGCAGCGGCGTTGTTCGCCGTCCATACCAGGGCGTAGCCTTCGTCCTTGGGCAGCAGGGCCGCCGGGCCTTCCGGGGTGAAGCGTTCGAAGGCCTGGCCGGCATGCGGCAACTCGGTCCGCACCTCGCAGACCACGGCCATCTGCTGGTAGTCGCGCTCGAATTTGGGTTCGGGGGCCGCCTCGCCGCGGCCGCCATCGGCCACCACCACCAGCGGCGCACTGAGGAGGCGCCCGTCGGCAGCATGAAGCGTGGCCGAGGCGGAACCGGGATCGATGCGCTCGACCGCGACGCCGTATTCGACGCCGATAGCCGCCTCGCGCAGCGCCTGCTTCAGCGCCACCGTGAGTTCGGCGTAGGGCAGCACGTAACCGAGTGCCGGCACGCCGAGTTCGTCAGCCGTGAGCCGCGCCACGCCGAGCGCGCCGCGTTGCGAGATATGGATGCGGGTGATCGGGGTGACTTCGGCGAGCCTGCCCCATACGCCGAGACGCTCGAGAATAAGGCGCGAACCGTGTGCCAGCGCCAGCGTACGGGTATCGGCGCGCGCGTCTTCCGGCTGCGCTTCGAGCACACGCGCAGCGACGCCCTGCTGCTGCAGCGCCAGCGCACAGACCGCGCCGACCGGGCCGGCACCAACGATGAGAACCTCGTTCATCCCTGCATCCATGACTCGATCTCGGCTACGGTTTTGGGCGGCGAGGTCAGCACCTCGCAACCCGATTCGGTCACCGCCACATCGTCCTCGATGCGGATGCCGATGTTCCACAAGGCCTCAGGCACGTCGTCCGCCGGGCGGATGTACAGGCCAGGCTCGACCGTCAGGGTCATGCCCGGCACGAGCTGCCGCCATTCGCCAGACAGCTTGTATTCGCCGGCGTCGTGCACGTCCATGCCCAGCCAGTGGCCGGTGCGGTGCATATAGAAGCGGTTGTAGGCGGCCGATTCGATCAGGCCGTCGACCTCGCCGTGCAACAGGCCGAGATCGACCATGCCCTGCGTCAATACACGTACCGCCGCTTCGTGCGGGGCGTTCCAGCGGCTCCCCGGACGCACCGCACCGATTGCTGCTGTCTGCGCCGCCAGCACCAGCTCGTAGGCATCTTTCTGCGCCGCCGAGAAGCGGCCGTTGACCGGGAAGGTGCGGGTGATGTCTGCCGCATAGCTGCCGAACTCGGCCGCGGCGTCGATCAGCAACAGGTCGCCATCGCGCAGCGGCTTGTTGTTGAAGACATAGTGCAGCACGCAGGCATTGGCGCCGCTGGCGACGATCGAGGTATAGGCCGGCGCCTCGGCGCCGCCACGGCGGAAGGCGGACAGCAGCTCCGCCTCGATCTCGTATTCGTGGCCGCCCGGCCGGGTCGCGCGCATCGCACGACGGTGTGCTTCGGTGGAGATTTCCGCAGCACGGCGCATCAGGGCGAGTTCGTGGCCATCCTTGACCAGCCGCATCTCGTCGAGCCAGATGCGCGCATCGACCATCCTGTTCGGTGCGTGCACGCCACTGCGGGCCTTGCTGCGCACGCTGTTGAGCCAGCCCATGACCTGCGTATCCCAGGCCATGTCGCGGCCGATGAGATAGGCCAGCATCGGCTGGTTTTCCAGCAGCCGGGGCAGTTCCGCATCCAGCGTGCCATAGGCGAAAGTTTCGTCGAAGGCGAAGACCTCGCGGGCTGCTTGCGGGCCATAGCGGAAGCCATCCCAGATCTCGCGCTCTTCGTTGCGTTCGCGGCAGAACAGAATGTGGCGCGGCGATGCACCGCCCACCAGCACCACGACCGCCTCCGGCTCGTTGAAACCGGTCAGCCAGTAGAAATAACTGTCGTGGCGATAGGGATAGTGGGTATCGCGGTTGCGCGGAACCTCGGGGGCGGTGGCGATGACCATCACCCCCTCTCCCATCTGCTCCAGGACCCGCTCGCGGCGGGCACGGTAGATTGCCGAATCAGGCTGCATGTCGCTGTCTCAGTTCATCATCCAGGGCCTTGAGCCGGGCCGGCGTGCCGACGTCTTCCCAGCGTCCGGCATAGTGTTCGCCGCGCACGCGTCCGGCATCGATCGCAAGCCGCAGCAGCGGGGCGAGCGGCGCCTTTTCGCCTGCCGGAGTGTGGGCGAACAGCGCACGATGGTAGGCGCCGATACCGGAAAAGGTGAAACGTGCCGGGTGCGGTGTGAGCGGGATGTCAGCGTTCGTCACCCGGCCGCCGTCGAGCACGAAATCACCCTGCGGATGGTGCGGCGGATTGTCGACCAGCACCAGGTGCGCCTGGTCGTGGCCGGCGGCAAGCTGCGCCAGCGGCTCGGCGAGGCGCCTGAAATCGTATTCGCAGTAGATGTCGCCGTTGACCACGGTGAAGACCTCGTTATCGATCAGCGGCAGCGCAGTGGCGATGCCGCCCGCCGTTTCCAGCGCGCTGATTTCAGCCGAATAATCGATCGACACGCCTAATGCGGCACCGTTCCCCAGCGCCGCCTCGATCTGTTGTCCGAGATGGGCGTGGTTGATGACGATATGGCTATAGCCCGCCGCACGCAGGCGTTCGATGTGCCAGACGATGAGCGGCTTGCCGCCGACCGACAGCAGCGGCTTGGGCGTATGGTCGGTGAGCGGGCGCATGCGCTCGCCGCGCCCGGCGGCGAGGATCATCGCGGTGGCATGGGTCAAAACGTGTACCCCACCTGCGGCTGCCTGTCCTGCAGCGCATCGAGCAGGAACAGCAGTGGCTTGAGTTCATCGTAGCGCTCACAGACCTTGCGCAGGTAGTGCATCACCAGCGGCATGTCCTTCAGGTAACCGTCCTTGCCGTCACGATGATAGAGGCGGGCGAAAATGCCGAGCACCTTGATGTGCCGCTGCGCGCCCATCCATTCGAAGTCGCGCCAGAAATCGCCGAAGTCCTCGCTCACCGGCAGGCGGGCGGCGCGCGCCTTTTCCCAGTAGCGGATCACCCAGTCGAGCTGCATCTCCTCGTCCCACTGGATGTAGGCGTCGCGGTAGATCGAGGCAAGGTCGTAGGTGATGGGGCCGTAGACGGCATCCTGGAAGTCGAGAATGCCGGGATTGGGGTCGGAGACCATCAGATTGCGCGAATGCCAGTCGCGATGCACGTAGACCCGAGGCTGTGCCAGGTTGTTGGCGAGGATGCGCGCAAAAACCGTGTCGAGGATTTCAGCCTGCTGCGGCGTCATGCTCGCGCCAAGATGCCTGGCCAGGTACCACTCCGGGAACAGCATCAGCTCGCGCAGCAGCAAGGGGCGATCGTATTCCGGCAGCATGCCGGGGCGGCTCGCCTGCTGGATGCGGATCAGGGCAGCGTTGGCGTCAAGATACAGATTGCGTGCAGTGGCAGGATTCAGCGCCGACAGATAGGTGGTGTCGCCGAGATCGCTCAGTAGCAGGAATCCCTGCTGCAGGTCCTGCGCCAGCACCCTCGGCACATGCACGCCGGCATCGGCAAACAGGCGCGCGACCTTGACGAATGGCCGGCAATCCTCGTGTGCCGGGGGCGCGTCCATGACGATATAATTGCCGCCTTGTCGGGTGACGCGGAAATAACGGCGGAAACTGGCGTCCGCCGAAGCGGGGGTGATATCGAACGAGTCCGCCCCGAGTTCCTGCGAAACCCAGCGCTCCAATGCCTGCAATCGATCCACAGCCCGACAGCCCCATACAAACGAATTCTTGCGATTTTACATCCTTGTCCAACCCGTCCGCCCTTGCATGGATCGCATTATTGCTTAGCGCCAGCTTCGCGGCCGGAGCCGAGGGCCTGCTGCTGAAAAGGGATGAAGTGCTGAGCCCTCCGGAAGTGGCAGCGGCCGATGCGCCCCTGTTCTTCAGCGCCGACCGCCTGGAATCCGTAGAAACGAACGTGATCGAGGCCAGCGGTAATGTGGAAATCCGCCACGCGGGGCGAAACCTGTTCGCCCAGTGGCTGCGCTACGACATGAACCTGAACCAGGTCGAAGCACGCGACGACGTCAGGCTGGAAGCAGCCTTGCTTTTTGTCGAGGGTGACTACCTGCGTCTAGACCTCGACGACTACAGCGGTACGCTGACCCATCCCGTCTACCAGTTGCAGGGCGAGCCCGGACGTGGCAGCGCAGAAAAGATCGACTTCCTCGACAGGGATCGCTACAAGCTGAAAGATGCCCGTTACACGACCTGCCCGATCGACAACGACGACTGGTTTCTCGAGGTGGGCGAGCTTGAGATCGACCGCACACGCGAGGTGGCCACGGCACGCAAGCTCTCGCTCAACCTCCTCGGCAAAACCATCCTCTATGCCCCCTGGGCGGACTTCCCCCTCAGCGATGCGCGCAAGTCGGGCGTGCTTCCCCCCACCTTCGGTACCACGGAAAGCGGCGGCTTCGAGGTCCTGGTCCCCTACTACTTCAACCTCGCGCCCAATTACGATGCCACGCTCTTTCCCCGCATCATGTCGAAACGCGGCTTCCAGCTCGGTGGCGAATTCAGGTACCTGACAGAAAGTCTGCAGGGCGAGAACCGTGCCCAGTATCTGGCGAATGACAGGGTGGCGGACCGGTCGCGCTGGAGCCTGGCCCTCGACAATACCTACCGCCTGAGCCCTCAGACCCAAATGGCCATCCGTTACGACAGGGTCTCGGACGACGACTATTTCCGCGATCTTTCCAACCAGATCTCCATCACCTCGATCACCAACCTTAATCAGGAATTCTGGCTCCTGACGAAACATGCCAACTGGCAGGCGGTCGTCGGTGCGCAGGACTTCCAGACCTTGCAGGACTCCACTGCGAAGCCGATCGTCGAGCCCTATGCGCGTCTGCCTTACGCGCGTCTGGGTCTGAACCAGGACCTTGCCAGCGGCCTGCAGTTCAAGCTGGAGACGGAGGCCACGCGCTTCGCCCATTCCACCCTGACCGAGGGAACGAGAGTCCTGGCCTATCCCGTCCTGCGCATGCCGATGACCAATTCATTTGGATTCTTCACCCCGCAGATCGGCTGGCACAGTACCTATTACTGGCTCGACGACTCGCAGCCCGATCAGCGCATCTCGCGCAATCTGCCGATCCTGAGCCTGGACAGCGGCATCGTCCTCGAACGCCCGTTCAGCTTTTCCGGCCGTGCCTATGAGCAGACCCTCGAGCCGCGTGTCTATTACGTCTACGCGCCCTATCGCGACCAGAGCGACATCCCGATATTCGACACCGCGCAGCTGGATTTCAGCTACGCACAGATGTTCACCGAGAACCAGTTCATCGGCGGTGACCGCGTCAACGACGCCAACCAGCTGACGATCGCATTGACCAGTCGCTTGATCGAAGCGGAAAGCGGGCTGGAACGAGTGGAGGTAACCCTGGGCCAGCGCTATTACTTCAGCGACCAGCTCGTCACCCTGCCCGGCGTCGCGCCGCGTGACAAGGCCACGACCGATCTGCTTGCGACCATCAGCGGCCAGGTCAACCGGCAACTGCGAGTGGATGCGGGCATACAGTTCGACACCGACAACGGAAACAGCATCCGTGAGAACATCGGCTTGTCCTATCGCCCCGCCCCCGGAAAAACCCTGAACTTTGGCTATCGTTTCATTGACCAAAGCTCTGAACTGATTGACCTGTCGGCACAATGGCCGTTGTCCCATCGCTGGTATGGCATGTTTCGCTACAACTATTCGATCCAGGACAGCAAGCTGGTGGAGGGATTGGCCGGCCTTGAATACAATGGCGGCTGCTGGTTGCTGCGCGGCGTAGTCCAGCGGCTCGCCACCCAGGAAGACAGTTCGACCGACTCCTTCTTCCTGCAGCTCGAACTCGGCGGGATGGGACGCCTCGGCATCAACCCCCTCGACGTCTTGAAACAAAGTGTTCCCGGATACCTGCCCAGCAATGAAATCACCAACAATCCCTGAGTCTTTTTTCGCGGCACTGCTGTTCGCCTCGTCCTTGCTGATGCCAGTACAGGTTCAGGCCGCGGTCACCGCGATCGACCATATCGTCGCGATCGTCAACGATGAGGTCATCACGCGCCAGGAACTGGCCCGGCGCTACGATGAAGTAGTGCAGAACCTGACGCGCCAGAATGTCCCGCTTCCGGAACGCGCAGTGCTGGAGAAGCAGGTGCTCGATCGCATGGTCACCGAATACGCCCTGCAACAGCACGCCCGCAATACCGGCGTACGGGTCGACCCGTCCCAGATCGAACGCACCCTGCAGCGAATCGCTGCGCAGAACAAGCTCGACATGGAAGGTCTGAAGGCGGCTTTGCAGCGAGAGGGTCAAAGCATGGAGCGGATGCGCGAGAACATCAGCAACGAGATCCTCATCGGCCGCGCGCGCGAGCGCGATGTCGACAACCGGGTGACGGTCAGCGACGCCGAGATCGAGGGCTATCTGCTGACCCAGGCGCAGAGCGGCACCGACACGGAGTACGAT
>JBAPWR010000365.1:0-7467 GCA_049283775.1 Thiobacillus sp. | reverse complement strand
CTTCTGCGCTTCGACCGGCGACGGCCCGACGCCGACAGCAGGCTACGATATCTCGCTGGCGGAACTGGCGGACGGCTTCGTCGCGCAGGCGGGCAGCGACAAGGGCAAGGCCGTTCTCGATGCGCTGAAACCGCAGGCGGCCACCGGGCAGCAGATCGAGGCGGCCCGCGAACAGGGGCTGCTCGCCGCTGCCGCGCAGAAGCGCAGCCTGCCTGGCCGCAGCTTGCGCGATCCCCTGCTGGCCAATCTCGAGCATCCGCGCTGGGACGAAGTGGCGGCGCGCTGCCTCGCCTGCGGCAACTGCACCGCGGTGTGCCCGACCTGCTTTTGTCATGCCGAATCGGACGAGCCTGCGCTCGACGGACAATCGAGCCAGCATCTGCGCACCTGGGATTCCTGCTTCGGTGAATCGCATGGCTACCTGCATGGCTTCAACGTCCGCCCCGACATCCGCAGCCGCTATCGCCAGTGGCTGACCCACAAGCTCGCCGGCTGGCACGACCAGTTCGGGCGCAGCGGCTGCGTTGGCTGCGGGCGCTGCATCGCCTGGTGCCCGGTCGGCATCGACCTGACCGAGGAAGTCGCAGCCCTGATGGCAGGGAGTCAGCCATGATTGCGCAGAACCGCATTGATGCCGGAGCACCTCATGCCGCCACCGTGGTGGCGCGCACCCAGGAGTCGCCGACCATCTTCACCCTGCAGTTGCGACTCGACGATGCGGCGGGGCAGGCGGCTTACCGCTTCGCCCCGGGGCAGTTCAACATGCTGTATCTCTACGGCGTCGGCGAGGTGCCGATTTCCATCATGTCCGATCCCGAGGAACGCGATGTCATCGGCCACACCATCCGCGCCCAGGGTCGCGTAACGCATGGCCTCGCCGCCCTGCAGCCCGGCGATCGCGTCGGCCTGCGCGGGCCCTTCGGCCGCGGCTGGCCGCTGCAGGAGATGAGCGGCCGAGATGTCGTGCTGGTGACCGGCGGGCTCGGCTGCGCACCGGTGGTGTCGGTGATCCACTACGTGCTGCGGCGGCGCGAGCGCTACGGCAAGCTGGTCATCATCCAGGGCGTCAAACACGCCGAGGACCTGATCTGGCGCGAGCAATACGATCGCTGGGCCAAGCTGCCGAATACCCAGGTGCTGGTGGCAGCGAGCCAGGGCGGAGCACTGTGGCCATGGCACGTCGGGCGGGTGACCGAGTTGTTCAGCCTGGCGCGCTTCAGGCCGGATCGCGCAGTGGCGATGATGTGCGGGCCGGAAGGCATGATGCGCGTCGCCGCCGACAACCTGCTGGCACGCGGCCTGCCCGAGTCGCACCTGCACCTGAGCATGGAGCGCAACATGCAGTGCGCGGTGGGACGCTGCGGCCATTGCCAGTTCGGCGCCGCCTTCGTCTGCCGCGACGGTCCGGTGTTCAACTGGAGCGAGGTGAAAACCTTGCTGGAGCACAGGGGATTCTGATGAACCGCAACCACTTTGTCGGACTGCCGTTCGCCCTGAGCCTGTCGAAGGGCAGCAGCCTCGTTTGCGCCTTGTGAGAAATTCATCATGAACGCTGCAAATTCCAGTCCCAGCAAGCCGCGCGTCGCGGTGCACAAGTTCAGTTCCTGCGACGGCTGCCAGCTGGCCTTCCTCAACCTCGGCGAGGATCTGCTGGCGCTCGCCGAGCGGGTCGATCTGGTGCACTTCGCCGAAGCCGGCCCGCTCGATCCGGATACCGACGTCGACATCGCCTTCGTCGAGGGCAGCGTGTCGACGCCCGAGGATCTCGAACGCATCCAGCACATCCGCGCGCACAGCCGCCTGCTCATCGCCATCGGTGCCTGCGCCACCTCGGGCGGCATCCAGGGGCTGCGCAATGGTGCCGACAGCGAGCAATGGGTTCAGCAGATCTATAGCCATCCCGATGCGATCCATAGCCTGGCGCTCTCCACCCCGGTCTCGGACCACGTCAAGGTGGATTTCGAGATATGGGGTTGCCCGATCAACAGCGAGCAGATGCTGGCTGCCGTGAAGTCGCTGCTGCTCGGCGTCAGCCCGCGCGACAACGCCGACAAGGTCTGCACCGAGTGCAAGCGCCACGGCTATCCCTGCGTCATGGTCAGCCGCGGCATCGCCTGCATGGGCCCGGTGACACGTGCCGGTTGCGGCGCATTGTGTCCGGGCCTCGGCCGCGACTGCTACGGCTGCTACGGTCCGGCCGAAAACGCCAACACCGATGCGCTGGCCGCGCAGTTCCGCAGCCAGGGCCTGACGCCGCAGGCGATCGTGCAGCGCTTCCAGTCGATCAACAGCCAGGCGCCGGTGTTTCTCGCCGCCGCCGACAAGACCCGGAGCAGCGACCATGACTGAACAGAAACGCACGGTGGCGATCCACGTTCCGGTGCTCGCCCGGGTGGAAGGCGAGGGCGCCCTCGACCTGCGCATCGAGGATGGCGACATCCGCCAGCTGCGCCTGCGCATCTTCGAACCGCCGCGCTACTTCGAAAAATTCATCGAGGGCCGCCACTACACCGAGATTCCCGACATGGTGGCGCGCATCTGCGGCATTTGCCCAGTGGCCTATCAGGTGACTGCGGCACAGGCTTTCGAGAAGCTGTTCGGCGTCGAACTGAGCCCATGGGCGCGCGCCATGCGCCGGGTGTTCTATTGTGGCGAATGGATCCAGAGCCACAGCCTGCACATCCACCTGCTCGCGGCACCGGACTTTTTCGGCTGCGACAACGCCATCGAACTGGCGCGCATCGCGCCGGACGAGGTGCGCCGCGGCTTGCGCATCCAGGCGCTGGGCAACGAACTGATGGACCTGTTCGGCGCGCGTTCGGTGCACCCGGTCGGGGTGCGCATCGGTGGCTTCCACGACGCGCCGTCGCTTGCCCGCATCAATGCGATCCGCTTGAGCCTGCGTGCTGCGCTGCCGCAAGCCGAGGCGCTGATCCGCTGGGCGGCCGCCATCCCGCTGCCGCCGGATGACCAGACATTCGTCTCGGTCGGCATGAGGCACCCTGATCGCTACGCCATCGAGAGCGGCGACATCGCCGCCAGCGACGGCGTGCTGATCGGGGCGGAAGCCTATGACGACCACTTCGCCGAACAGCACGAGCCGCATTCCACCGCGCTGTTCAGCACCTATCATGGCGAGCCCTACCTGGTCGGTCCGCTGGCGCGCCTCAACCTCAACCGCGACCGCCTGCCGGCAGATATCCAGGCGCTGCTCGCCGATGTCGGATTCGAGCTGCCGAGCCGCAACATTTTCCATAGCCTGCTGGCGCGGGCTGTGGAAATCCTGCTGGCGCTGCAGGAAGCGCTGCGTCTGCTCGACGCCTACGAGGTGCCGGATTCGCCCTGGGTGCCGGTCACCCCGCGTGCCGGCATCGCCACCGGCTGCACCGAGGCGCCGCGCGGCCTGCTCTGGCATCGCTACGAAATGGACGATGACGGCCGCGTGGTCAACGCGCGCATCGTGCCGCCGACCAGCCAGAACCAGGGCCGCATCGAGGAGGATCTGCGCCTGTCGCTGCTCAACTTCGGCCTCGACAAGCCGGATGAGGCCCTGCGCCTGCACTGCGAAAAAGTCATCCGCAACTATGACCCCTGCATTTCCTGCGCGACGCATTTTCTGAATCTGAACGTCGAGCGGACGTGAGTCGCGTGCTGATTCTCGGCATCGGCTCGTCGCCAACGCTCTGAAGGAAATGGGGGCTGACAGCATCGCGGACGTCGTCGTCGAAAAGCTCGACCGCCCTGGTGCCAACCTCGTCGCAAGATTCGAATCCGCGGACCACGTCCTCCTCATCGACGCCATGCAGAGCGGTGAAGCGATTGGAACGATCCGGCGTTTCGCTCAGCAGGACTGGCCGGCGTACCGTGACGGGCTCTCCAGTCATGGTTTCGGTGTGCTCGGCGCGCTGCTGCTGGCGCGCGAGCTCGGCGGCCTGCCAGGGCGGGTCGATCTGTACGGGATCGAGATTGCTTCGGCGAATCCGGGTGACGTGCCGGGCGAGGCGATTCGAGCCGCGGCGCAGGCGTTGGCTCGGCAGATAGTCGACGAGCTCCCTGAGCCTCCGCGTGCCTGAGCGCGCAGCCTTGCCCGATCGAGGATGACGTTGCGGCCGCCCGGAAACGTCGCTTGCCTGATGTCCCCTGACGTCATCAGCGACGAGCAGAGGGACTTTTTAGAGGAGATCATGCGTGAGGAGATCGATCGCGCAATGTTCCGGTGAGCGGTCCCGTCCCGACGTGCCACTTCCGGAAAGGCACTTGGCAGGCCCGTATCGAAGCCCAGGCGGTTGCCCGCAACACGCGGCGCGGCGTCCCGAGTCAGCTTGCGCCTGCGCATGCCCATGAGCCGCCCAAAATCCGCCATGCGAATCGGCTTCAGGCTGGTCGTCTCGCTCGTGCTCCTTTCCGCTCTGCTTACCGTGCTCTGGACCTGGTGGGCGGAGAGCCACCCACAGGCGGAACGGCAACTGCGCGTGCTGGTACAGGACCATTTGCACGAATGGTTCCCGGACGAAATGGCTCCCGCTTCCGGCGTGTACGGGCTCTTTCCGCGATTCTCGAAGACGGCCGCCGGCACGGCTCCGCGGGTCGTCCTGGTGCACGGCCTGGATGAGCCGGGCGGCATCTGGGACGATCTCGTTCCCGCCCTGGGAGAAGCCGGTTTCGCGGCCTGGGAATTCCGCTACCCGAATGATCAGGGCATCGACCGCAGTGCCGACCTGCTGGCCGAGCATTGGCCGCAACTGGAACCCGCCGGTCCGGTGGTGCTCGTCGGGCACAGCATGGGAGGTCTGGTCGTGCGGGACTTCGTGTCACGCCTGCGCCATCCGGAGGGCGCGGCTCCTGCTGTCGGCGGGCCGGCCGTCGCCGGCGTGATTCTGGCAGGCACGCCCAACCAGGGTTCCGAATGGGCCCGGCTGAGGGTCTGGCTCGAAATCCGGGACAAGCTGGCGCCGGGAACCGACAGGCGTTTCCCGTTGTTTGCGGGGCTGCGGGACGGAACCGGCGCAGCCAAGATCGATCTTCGGCCCGGCAGCGCCTTTTTGCGGGAGATGGACGAGCGGCAATGGCCGGCGCGGGTTCCCGTGCGCATCATCGGGGGCATCCTGCTGGAGCCCCCACAATCCATGACGGCCAGTCTGGAATCGATCGGCAACGAACTGGTTTCACCCGAACTGGCCAGCGCCCTGCATGCCTGGTGGTCGGATATCGGTGACGGGTTGGGCGATGGGGTGGTTCCAGTCGAGTCGCTGCCGTTTGACGGCGCACCGCAGCCGATCCTTCTTCCCGCCTCGCACCGTGGAATGCTCGCGCGCTTTTTCGCGAATGACCCCGAGCCTCCCGCGATCGCCCACATCATCGACATCGCCTCAGCTTGGGTCGCGCTGCCAGCTGAGCCTGCGCAGGCCGGTCGCGAGGCTGTCCAACCCTAGCCTGGCAATAATCCTGGCTACTCCTGCGGTCAGAGATCCTGCCGCTCGAATCGGTCCCGTAACCGTTCCAGGTCCGCCTCGCTCCAGTCCCCGGGCTCGGTGAGCGCGAACCAGGCGTCGATATAGTGGGCCGGCGCGTACTCGTGACCGAATCCTGTGGGCGCGGTACCGACCATCATGTCGGCTGCCAGTTGGAGCATGGTCACCACCGGGAACCAGCGCAGATCAGGCGACACGTCGGGACCGCGCGGCTCGCGCATCCAGGCGGGCTCGTGCCACGCGATGCCCGGACTGAAAAAGGTGATCGGATCGCTGGCGTACTGCAGGAAAGCGATGCGGAAGCCTCCCCACTCGGCATCGCCGCGGTCGAGGCCCTGTTCCTGATTCATGAAGCGGACCACCGAGCCGCCACGAAACTCGGGAAGCCACGCCGGCGAGCCCGGCTCCCGTTCCGCGGTGATTCGCCGCCAGCTCTCGTTGCGAAACGGGGGGCCGCTCCACAGTACCCCGTCGAAGGGATCGTCGATGATGTCGTAGAGATCGAAGGAAAGATCGGAATTCAGCGATCCCAGGCTCAGTCCGCTGAGGAAGAGCCGGGGACGGGAATCCCGGGGCAGGGTGCGCCAGTGCCCATAGATCTCCGCGAACAGTGCACGTGCCATCTCTGCGCCGTGAGAGGCCTGTGTCAGCAGCGACAGCGGGCTGTTCAGGTAAGAGTACTGCACCGCCACGGTGGCGATGTCGCCGCGATGCAGATACTCCACAGTGTCCTGCGCGGCCGGGTCCACCCAGCCGGTTCCGGTGGGGGTCGCGAGCAGCAACATGGAACGCTCGAAGCCGCCCGCGCGCTTGAGTTCCTCCAGGGCCAGCCTGGCACGTTCCTCCGCGTTGTCGGCTGAATTCAGGCCGACGTAGACGCGGATGGGCGCGGGTGCCGGGGCGCCAAGAAACTCGCTCAGGTCCTCGGCGGTCGGACCGCCCGTCACGAACCTGCGTCCCTGGCGCCCCAGATCCGTCCAGTCGACCAGCGACGCGCTGCTGCCGGTTTGTTCCGGCCGAACGGGGTGGGGCAGGTCATCCTCGATCAGTGCGTCGAGCTGCTGAAAGGACCGGTCGGCGATCCGCAGCATGGAAGAAACGAGCACGCCGTCAATGACCGTCCAGAACAGCAGGATGGCGGCGGTGATCCCGACCAGATGGGAAATCCGCGGCGGCACGAAGCGGTGCAACCATTGTGAGAGGCGGTGAAAGACCCAGTGGAATAGCCGCGCGAGGCCGAGCAACACGAAAAAAACGACGCTCGCAACGAGGGCAATCAGGATCGGGTTTGCGCCAGGAGACTCCTCCATGCCCATCAGTGCGCGAATCGAGTTCTGCCAGTGGGAGGCCTGCCACAGGAAACTCACCGCGATCACGGTACTGATCACGGCCGCGACCGCTTTGGCTGCCAGCGCGGCACGCCCCCGCGCCAGGGGCAGTTGCAGATAGTTCCAGAGGAACATGGCGGCGACACCCAGACCGTAGCCGGCCGCGAATGCCAGCCCCGAGAGGGCGCCCTGGATCAGGAAGGGTCGCGGCAGCAGCGATGGTGTCAGGGAAAACGCGAAGAACAGGGTGCCGAGGAGCAGGCCGACTATGCTCAGAGGGATCCTCATCCAGACGGACACTGATCCAGAACGCGATCCCGAGGCCGAGGTATGGACCGCTGGCGCTGATGTCCCGGACGGCAAACTCATCCTGGTAGTCCCAATACAGCTAACGCCAAGCCGGCCTGTCGTGCTGCCGCGGATTCAACAGCTCCGCCGCAGAGGCCGCATGACAGGACGAGTGCGCGGCTGGTCCAGCGTACGCGTATGGCGCTCATCTTTTTTTCTCCCCGTGCTCCTGTCGCGAGGAGCGTTTCGTAGCGATACTCAGGCCCGTCAGACGGCAGACGCCGGTGGGCTGGTCAAAGTCGCCGACATGATACACATTCTGCATGACCTCGCATCGACACTTCCGCGTCGCCGGGAGCCGGATCGCCGCCATCATGCTG
>JBAPWR010000364.1:0-2171 GCA_049283775.1 Thiobacillus sp. | reverse complement strand
AGATAGCCGAAAATACTGACTGCGAATGCGCCGATGAAGGGCCGGACATAGCCCAGCAGCCGCAGATAGACTGCAAGCGATGACTTGAAGGTGGTGGGTGAAGCGGGCATCGGCGATGCGTTATGAGCCGGGCGACAGGGTCGGCCGATATTAGCATGCAGGGGAATGGGCCCGGAGCGGCCATTCCTGTCCGGGCAAACCGTGCGAATTCAGTAAAGCGGCGGCTCTCCGGCAGGCCGGGTCTTGAAGCGCCGGTGCACCCAGTAATACTGTTCCGGCATCGTCCGCACCGCCTCCTCGATCCAGGCGTTCATGCGCCGGGTATCGGCCTCGACATCGTCGGTCGGATAACTGTCCCACGCCTGCCCCACTTCGACCACATAGCCCTGACCGCCCGGCAGCATGCGCGTGGCGCAGGGCACGACGGCCGCGCCGGTCAGCTTCGCCAGGCGCGACAGGCCGGACACGGTGGCGGCCGGAACGCCGAAGAACGGCACGAAAATCGAATCGCGGGTGCGGAAATTGACGTCCGGCAGATAGTAGAAAGGACGGCCCGCTTTCATCGCCCGGACGATGGTGCGCAGGTTCTCGTCGCGCGACAGCAGCAGCTGGTCACCAAAGCGCTTGCGTCCCTGGTAAAGCAGGCGGTTGAACACCTTACTCGACTGCTCGGCATACAGGCTGGCGCAATCGAAGCGCATCGCGATGCCGACCCCGCCGGCATCCAGTCCGACGAAATGCGGCGCCAACAGCATGATCGGACGTCCGGCATCGAGCAGTTCGCGAATGGTATCGGCACCCTCGACGCGGATCAGCCGCTGCAGCCGTTCGGGGCGGCTCCACCACAACATGCCGCGCTCGAGCATGCTGCGCGCCAGCACCTGAAAATGCGCCTGCGCCAGGCGTCGACGCTGCGTGTCGTCGAGTTCCGGGAAGCACAGCGACAGATTGATCTCGACGATGCGCCTGCGCCGCCCTGCGACCCGGAAAAGCACCCAACCCAGGCCGCGTCCGATCGCGGCCAGCAGCGGCAAGGGCAGGCCATGCAGCAGCCACAGCAGAAACACCGCCAGGCGGCTCAGCATGGCTGACGGGCTGTTGCGATCAGGAGTCGAGGCACGTTGATAAGAGTGAGTTCTTATTACAGATTGGGCCGGCTCGCGGCAGAAAAAGTCTGCCACTCGCGGGCGTCGAATCGGCATTGTAGGGTCAAGTCCGATTGGCGTCATCCCGCCTGAAACCCATCCGAATCAGCCGCCCAGCCCTACACCATCGCCATGCCATCTGCCTGGTGTAGGATAAGCGCATCCCCGTTAGCCACTGTCGACCATGCCCCGCAAATCGCCCGCCCAGACCAAGCTTTTCGTCCTCGACACCAACGTGCTGATGCACGACCCGACCAGCCTGTTCCGCTTCGAGGAGCACGACATCTTCGTGCCGATCGCCACCCTGGAAGAACTCGACCACAACAAGAAGGGCATGAGCGAAGTCTCGCGCAACGCGCGCCAGGCCAGCCGCTTCCTCGACGAAATGGTGTCCAAGCTCGACAACATCGAGGAGGGCGTGCCGCTCGGCCCGCATAGCCACAATGCCGCGACCGGCCGGCTGTTCCTGCAGACCCAGGCGATCGACGGCAACGTTCCGGTCAACCTGCCGACCAGCAAGGTCGACAACCAGATTCTCGGCGTGGTGCTGTTCCTCGCGCACCACCATCCCAAGCGGCAGGTCATCCTGGTGTCGAAGGACATCAACATGCGCATCAAGGCGCGCACCCTGGGCCTGCCGGCCGAGGACTACTTCAACGACAAGGTGCTCGAGGACACCGACCTGCTGTATGCCGGGGTGCGCGAACTGCCCGCCGATTTCTGGGACAGCCACGGCAAGGGCATGGAATCCTGGCAGGCCAACGGCCACACCTACTACCGCATCAAGGGCCCGCTGGTGGCGAGCCTGCTGCCCAACGAATTCGTCTACCAGGAAGGGCCGAACCCGCTCTATGCCAAGGTGCTCAAGGTCGAAGGCAAGCTGGCCGAACTGCAGACGGTGCGCGACTACACCCATCACAAGAACAACGTCTGGGGCATCAACGCGCGCAACCGCGAGCAGAATTTCGCGCTCAACGTGCTGATGGATCCGGAGATCGATTTCGTCACCCTGCTCGGCCAGGCCGG
>JBAPWR010000363.1:0-3091 GCA_049283775.1 Thiobacillus sp. | reverse complement strand
TAGCGCAAGCTGCCGGCATGCGCTTCGACGATCGAGCGGCTGATCGCCAGGCCCATGCCAAGACCGTCTTTCTTGTTGGTGATGAACGAATCGAAAATGTTCTCGCCGAGTGCCGCATCGACGCCGGGCCCGTTATCGCTCACCTTGACGATGACCCGCTGACCATCGAAGCTGGAGGACAGCCGGACCCTGCCCTCCTCAGTCTGGTCGCGCACTGCATCGATGGCATTGCGCCCCAGGTTGAACACGACCTGCTGCAGCAGGACGCGGTCTCCCTGGATCGCCGGCAAATCATCAGCCAGGTCCAACTCGACAGTCACATCGTGCGATTTTGCCTCGTGCGCGAGCAGCGCGGCGGCCTCACGGATGATCTGATTCAGGTCCACCGGCCCCTGCTGGGTCTCGCCCTTCTGCAGGAAACGGCGCAGGCGGCGGATGATTTCGCTGGCACGTTTCGCCTGGGCATTGATGGCCTCGAGCCAGCCTTCCAGCTTGGCCTGCTCACCCCCGCCGCTCAGCGTGCGCAGGCCGGCGGCGCTATACATGGCGATGGCGGCCAGCGGCTGGTTGATCTCATGGGCAATCTCGGTTGCCATTTCACCCATGCTAGCCAGACGCGACACATGAGCCAGTTCGGTCACGCGTTGCCGCTCGCGCCGCTCGGATTCCTTGATCGGGGTCACGTCATTGACGATTCCGAAAAACCCGCGCACTTCCCCCTGCGCGGAAATGTCGGGCAGGTAGGAGACCACGACATCGCGCAGACCCGCACCCTGGTAAGCCAGCTGAAGCTCGAAATCCACGGCCTTGCCGGACAGCGCCTGCTCGACATAGGCGCGAATGTCCCGATAAGCCGTCTCGCCGAGCAGTTCCGGCAGGCTTTTTCCGTAGATGTCTTGCGGCCGCTGGCCGAAAAGCCGCTCGTAGGCCTGATTGTTGAAGCGGTAGCGCTGCTCCTTGTCGACATAGGCGACCAGTTGCGGAAGGTTGTCGAGAACCTTCTTGGTGGCCCGGGAAAGCGCCTGGTTGCGGTTGCCGACGAAGGACAGCGCGCCCGCCACGACAAAGCCGAACAGCGCGAGGGTGCGGTAGACGCTACGAGGCTTTTCCAGCAAGCCGGCATTGGCTGCCTCCAGGGCCGGCTGCCCAAGCTCGACCGCGACCGTCCAGTAATAGCGCTCGGCATCGACCGGGCTGGCGATGTTGGTTGACCCTGCCGTCGAGCTGGCGCCAAGCAGGGGATAGACCCGCTCGAAGACGATCCGGGAAGTCGCGGACTGGTGAACACCGGAAGTTTCAGCTTGCAGCTGTTGCCACAATTCGGGTGACAGTTCAGCCAGATTCCTCTGCGGCTGCTGCGGAAACATGAAGCTCCATTCATCCTCGGGGCGCGGCCCGAGCAGCCAGTAGCCCTGCGGATTGAGCAGCCAGACTTTTCCCGTCTCACCCTGCAAATCGACCAGCTTGTCGAGCAGGCGTCGTCCCAGATAGTTCAGCACCACCATGCCGCGCACCAGTCCCTGCTCGTCGGCCACCGGCAGGACGAAGCGTATCGCCGGCCTGGGGGGAGACCCGACCTCGCCCTGTTCCTTGTTCAGATCGAAGGGCGAGACATAGATCTGGCCAGGCGAGAGCCACAACGCCTCCTCGAAATAGTAGCGATGGCCCTTGTCCTGGAGCGCCTCGTCGGCGACGATTTCCGGCCTCCCATCGTTGAAGTTGACGCGCACCTGCTCCATGCCGTCGAGGCCGATGTAGCGTATCTGGTCATAACTGCGCTTCTGCGTCACCAGCCCCAGATACTCCTTGGCAAGATCGAGACGATGGGCGCGGTCGGATCGGGCCAGGTAGTTTCTCAGTTCATTGTGCTGGGATAGATAGCGCAGGTCGGACAGCACGCTGTCCATTTCCTGCTGCAGGATGCCGGCGGCGAGCTTGATCACCCGCTCCTGCTCCTTCTGCAGCAGGCTGAGATTGTTTTCGGACTCGGCCCGATGATGGATGACGAAGGGAATGCCGAGCAGCACGGCAAAGGCCAGTCCCAGCAACAGGGTGTTCAGCGCGACCTGGCGGAAGTTGACCTGCACCAGCCCATGGACAGCATGGGTCCGGGCAAGCCAGGAATCGAATGGTTTCATCTTGGATCTGCAGCAGCCTCGGCATTCATGCGACTAGTCCATCAGAGCGCGACATTCGTCCGGTTTGATCCACCCGGATCGGTTCGGTCAAGCGGAGCCTTGCGGGGTCGAATGGCCCAGATTCTTGAACATATCGCCAATCGCTGCAATTCAATTGCGGTGTCCCACGCAGAAATGCTTAGCGGCCTGAAGAATTCTTCAAGCTCTCGTGCCGTAACCAGGACAGTTTGGGTCGGTGAAGCCTTGTACATCCGTTGGACACGGCTGGATTGGTCGATGGCTGAACGCTGGCTCGTCTCAGTTACGCCAAATGACCGCAATGCAGGATTTTGGGAAACCGCCCCTGCCGAGTGCCTGATCAGCAGGCATATCCCGAGACTCAGGCCGCCTCGACCATCCCCGCCGCTTCCTCCACATCCACCGCGACGATGCGCGACACCCCGGGCTCCTGCATGGTGACGCCGGCGAGGTGCTGGGCCATTTCCATGGTGACGCGGTTGTGGGTGATGAAGAGGAACTGGGTGTGGTCGGACATCGCCTTGACCAGGTTGCAGTAGCGCTCGGTGTTGGCGTCGTCGAGCGGCGCGTCGACCTCGTCGAGCAGGCAGAACGGCGCCGGATTGAGCTTGAACATGGCGAACACCAGCGACAGCGCGGTGAGGGTCTTTTCGCCGCCGGAGAGCAGGTGGATCGACGCGTTCTTCTTGCCCGGCGGCTGGGCGAACACCTGCACCCCGGCATCGAGCAGTTCGTCGCCGCTGAGGATGAGGCGGGCCTGGCCGCCGCCGAACAGCCGCGGGAACTTCTCCTTGAGGCCGGCGTTGACGCGGTCAAACGTGTCCTGGAAGCGGCTGCGCGTCTCGCGGTCGATCTTGCGGATCGCGTCCTCGAGCGTCGCAAGCGCATCGGTGAGATCGGCGAACTGGCGATCGAGGTATTCCTTGCGCTCGGAC
>JBAPWR010000362.1:0-6232 GCA_049283775.1 Thiobacillus sp. | reverse complement strand
CGCAGCACCCTCGCCAGCGCCTTGAGAAAAGGTGCGCCGGTCCTGGCCAGCAGGTCGAACAGGAAATCGAAAACCAGCCAGGTCACCCATAGCGGGGCGACGGTGAAAAATCCGATCAGCAGGTAGCGAAACAGGTGCGGGTTGCGCGGGGTTGGAGTGGCCTTGGGCATGGTGCGGGAGTATCTCAGGTGTGGGTGACGACCAGGACGTCGCTGCTGGAATAGGCGAGCACATGCTTGGTCACGCTGCCGAGCAGCATCTCTTCCAGCGGTGACTGGCCATGCTTGCCCATGACGATCAGGTCGGTATCGAGCGAATGCTCGTGCTCGAGGATGCGCAGCGTGGGCGGGCCGTGAACCACCGAGCGTGACAGGCGTGCGTTGGGAACCGCAAGCGACGCGGCGAAGCTGGACATCGACTCGAGCGCTTCCTGCCGCGCGACGACCCGGTACTGGTGAATCTGCTCGTCGTCGATGCTGGCAAAGCGCAGCGTGCTTTCGAGTTCGACCTGGAAAGCGTGCAGCAGGACGATCTCGGCGTCGGGCAGCCACTGGTGTGCGGCCTCCACGGCAGTCCGCGAATGCGGCGAGAAATCGACCGGCACCAGAACCCGCCGATAAGCGCCATGCGGACGATGCTTGACGACGAGCAGGGGTCTGCCGCTCTTGCGCAGCACGCGCTCGGTGGTCGAGCCGAGCATGAATTCGCGCACGAAGTGGGCGCCGCGCGCGCCCATCACCAGCAGATCCGCCTGCAGTTCCTCGGCCAGATCGGCAATGGCATTGAGCGGCGAGCCCTGGCTCAGGCGTGTCCCGATCTCGCAGGCATGCCGCTCTGCAAGTCGCTGCGCCAGTTCCGTCAGGGCATGATCGGCTTCCTTTGCCACCCGGGTTTCCAGGGTACTCATCTCCTCATGCAGCAGATTGCGCACGCGATCGAGCACCGAGGCGCTGATTACGTGGGTCAGAGTCAGGCGCGCCGCGGGATGGGATGCGGCCAACTGGGCTGCGCGTTCCAGGGCGTGGCGTGCCGGGTCGGAAAAGTCGGTGGCGGCGAGCAGGGATAGGGGGCGGGTCATGACGTCTCCTTGTTTTCGGTCAGTTCAGCCGAGGCGATGCGGGCGGCTAGGTCGAGTGCGGCAAAGTCGGCAGCCTGCTTGAATGGATGCAACACTTCGACGCTACCGAGCGAGGCCAGTCGCCTGGCTTCGTCCTCGTCGCGGGCGACGATGGCGATATTTCCCTGGAAGTGATGCTCGCCCAGCGCGTTGATCAGGCTGCGGTTGGAAGCGTGGTCGGGGAGGGTGCTGACGACCCAGGGCAAGCCGGCGAGCGGCAGGCTCTCGATGTAGTCGGGTGCCCCGCCGTCGCCGAAACGGGCATCGAGGCCGTGGTTCTGCAGGGCGCGAACCACTTCGGGATCGAAATCGACGCCGATGACGCTGATGCCCTGCTCGCTTAGCGTGTGCGCCAGTCGGCTGCCGTAGCGCCCGAGACCGAAAACGATGACATCCGGAGAAACGCTCGAACCGCGGGCGTGCTCGACCGCGAGTTCGCGGAAGGGATGTCTGCGCTCGAACACGTCGAGCCATGGCGCCAGCCAGGTGTACAGGCGGTGCGAGTAAAGGATCATGTAGGACGACAGCGCGATGGTGATGAGACCGACCAGAGTGGTGAGCCCGAGCGCGCTGTTGCCGACGTGGCCGAGGCTGATACCCATGGCGACGAAGACGATGGAGAATTCGGAAATCTGCGCCACCGTCAGCCCGGCAAGAAAACCGGTGCGCTTGCGATAGCCCATGTAGCCCATGATCGCCATCACGATCAGCGGATTGCCGATCAGCACGAACAGCGACAGCACGACCGAGTTGCCGATCTCGTCGCCAAGCGTCGAAAAATCGAGTTTGGCACCGAGGTCGATGAAAAAGAACAGCAGCAGGAAATCACGGATGCTGCTGAGCCGTGCGCTGATCGCTTCGCGGTAGGCGGTGGAGGCGAGCGAGAAGCCGGCGATGAAGGCGCCGGCCTCCTTGCTGAAGCCGGCATATTCGCCGAGCGCTGCCAGTGCAGTGCCCCAGGCGATGGCGAAGATCAGCAGCAGTTCCTGGGAGCGCGCCAGGGTGTCGACGATGCGCGGCAGCACGTAGCGCATCAATACGTACAGCAGCAGCGCGGCGCCGCCCAGGCGCGCCAGCAGGGCCAGCGCCAGCGTCATGCCGCTGGCGTCTTCCTCGCCCATGCCGCCGAGGCCGCTCATCACCATCATGGCGATCACCACGGCAAGGTCCTGCACGATCAGGAAACCGACCGCGATGCGCCCGTGCAGCGAGTCGAGTTCGCGCTTGTCGGACAGCAGCTTGACGATGATGATGGTGCTGGAAAAGGTCAGCGCGACCGCTACGTAGAGCGCTTCCATCCAGCCTTTGCCGAGCGCGAGGATGATGAAGAAGCCGAACAGAATGGTGAAAGTGAGCTGCCCCAGGCCGGTGGCCAGCGCGACCGGGCCGATATGACGGATGTGCTTCAGATCCAGCTTCAATCCCACCACGAACAGCAACACCGTGATGCCGATCTGCGCCAGCAGGTCGATCTGGTCGTGTGCGTCGACCCAGCCGAATACCGCCGGACCGACCACGATGCCGACCACGATGTAGGCCAGCAGCAGCGGCTGGCGCAGGCGTATGGCAACCGCGCCGACCAGGGCCGACACCATCAGCAGCAGGGCGAATTCGTGATAGATGCTGTCCATGCTTTCAACCCGGCGCGGACCTGTGATTGCCGCGAATCAGCGCCTTTTCGATTTCCACCACGCCATAGACGACAAGGCCGAAAACGAAGATGCGCCCCCAGGCGGCCATGTCGAGTGCGGCGGTGGCGAACAGCGACTGCAGTACCGGCAGGTAGGTGAAAAGCCCCTGCAGCACGATGAGGATGCCGATGGCGATCAGCACCGCCCGGTTGTCGAAGAATCCCGACCAGCCGACTACCGGCGCGGTGAGGCGGCGGCAGTTGAACAGATAGAAGATCTCGCCCATCACCAGCGCATTGATCGCCGCGGTGCGCGCCACCTCGATCGGCACGCCGCGCTCGAGTTCCCAGAGGAACAGGCCGAGTGATCCACCCACCAGGAGCAGGGTGACGAAGGCGATGCGCCACAGCATGAAGCGCGTCAGCAGCGGCTCGTTCGGGTTGCGTGGCGGTTGGCGCATGGTTTCGGGCTCGGGGTGCTCGAAGGCCAGCGCGAGCGCCAGCGTCACCGCCGTCACCATGTTGACCCAGAGGATCTGCACCGGGGTGATCGGCAGGGTCAGCCCGAGCACGATCGCGATCAGCACCATGCCGGCCTGGGCCCCGTTGGTGGGCAGGATGAAGACGATGGCCTTCTTCAGGTTGCCGTAGACGGTGCGGCCTTCCTCGACGGCGTGCGCGATGGAGGCGAAGTTGTCGTCGGCGAGCACCATCTCCGCCGCTTCCTTGGCGGCCTCGGTGCCCTTCCTGCCCATCGCCACGCCGACATCGGCGCGTCGCAGCGCGGGGGCGTCGTTGACGCCGTCGCCGGTCATCGCGGTGACGTGCCCCAGGCTTTGCAGGGCTTCGACCAGGCGCAGCTTATGTTCCGGGCTGGCTCGGGCGAAGATGTCGGTTTGCGCGACCACCTCGCGCAGCTGCGCGTCGTCGAAGGTTTCGATCTCGGCGCCGGTGGTCGCGTGCATCGCCTCGTGTAGCCCCAGCTGCCTGCCGATGGCCAGCGCAGTGGCGGCATGGTCGCCGGTGATCATCTTGACCCGGATGCCGGCGGCGCGGCAGTCGGCGACCGCCTTGATGGCTTCCTCGCGCGGCGGGTCGGCCAGTCCCAGCACCGCCAGCAGGGTGAAGCCGCCATCCTCGATGTCGGAAAAGTTCAGCGTCGCCGTGGTTTCATGTCGCACTGCCAGCGCCAACAGCCGCATGCCCTGCGCCGCAGCTTCTTCCATGCGCGCGTGCCAATAGCCTGAATCGAGCGGCAGCGAGCCATCCGCGCTGCGCTGCGACTCGCATAGCGCCAGCACCCGCTCAGGCGCGCCCTTGAGATAGATGAAGCCGCGCCCGTCGTGGTCGTGGTTGAGCGTGGCCATGAAGCGGTGTTCTGATTCGAACGGAATGACGTCGCTGCGCGGCAGTTCCTCGCGGGCCCGGCGCGGGTCGAGCCCGGCCTTCATCGCCAGGGTCAGCAGCGCGCCCTCGGTGGGGTCGCCGGCCAGCTGCCAGCCTGCCTCGCTGTCGCGCAGTTCGGCGTCGTTGCACAGCAGGGCGGCGTGCGCCACTTCCTGCAGCAGGGGCTGTTTGGGGCCGACTTGTTCACCTTCACGACAGAAACCGCCTTCGGGCGCGTAGCCACTTCCCGATACCTCGAACACGCCGTCTGCGCTGATCACGCTCTGCACCGTCATTTCATTGCGGGTCAGGGTGCCGGTCTTGTCCGAGCAGACGACGCTGACCGCGCCCAGGGTTTCCACCGCGGGCAGGCGGCGGATGATGGCGTGGCGGTGCGCCATGCGGGTAACGCCGATGGCGAGCGTGATGGTCATGATCGCCGGCAGGCCCTCGGGGATCGCCGCCACCGCCAGTCCCACTGCGGCAAGGAACATGTCGCTCGCCGGGTAATCGCGCACCCACACGCCGAAACCGAAGAGCACACCCGACAGCAGCAGGATCATCCCCGCCAGTACCTGGCCGAAGCGTGCCATCAGTTTCAGCAGCGGCGTGGTGAGCGTCTCCACCGTCGCCAGCAACGTGCTGATGCGGCCCAGTTCGGTGTCGCTGCCGGTGGCCGTTACCACGCCGGTGCCCTGGCCGTAGGTGACCAGGGTGCCCGACCAGGCCATGCTGGCGCGGTCGCCGAGCGCGGCGTCGTCCGCTACCGCATCGACCTGCTTTTCGACCGCGAGCGATTCACCGGTCAGCGCCGCCTCCATGACGCGCAGGCTCTTGACGGCTATCAGTCGCAGGTCGGCCGGCACGCGGTCGCCCGAGGCCAGGTGGACGATGTCGCCCGGAACCAGGTCCTCGGCGGGGATTTCGTGGCGCTCGCCGGCACGGGTGACGATGGCGTGCGGCGACAGCATGTTGCGGATCGCGTCGAGTGCGTCTTCGGCGCGGCCTTCCTGGATGAAGCCGATCAGCGCGTTGACGATGACCACGCCGAAGATCACGCCGGAGTCGAGCCAGTGGCCGAGCAGCGCGGTGATGACAGCGGCGGCCAGCAGTACGTAGATCAGCACGTTGTGGAACTGCAGCAGCAGGCGCTGCCAGGCCGGCGTGCGCTGCGGCGGCGGCAGGCGGTTGCTGCCGAATTGCGCGCGCCGCGTCTCGACGGCGTCAGGAGTCAGGCCGGTGCGGGGAGCGTCGAGGCGGCTCAGGGTGTCGCTGGCTGACAGGTTGTGCCATTGCGACGGATGTTCGTTGGTTTGCAAGCGAGTCCCCGTTTGGTTGGCGTACCAGTAGAATTCTGTCACAGCTCGGAGGCATGGTTGTGCGATGTCGCTGATTTCCCTTGCCGAGGGTGCGTCGGCGGATCATCACGTCATTTCCGGCGCTATCGATCCGGCCAGCAATTGTTAGTAATGTCATGGCGGCGCTTGTCCCCGAAGGGGGAAGGCCGGTATCCAGCAGCGCGCGTTGCGCGCCGATTCAAACTGGATTCCGGGTCAAGCCCGGAATGACGAAACTCATACTGTTTGCTGAGCCGATCATTAGTCTGTATTTCACTGCAACGTGCCTGGGCAAACGCGGATAGGGAGCCGCCATTCCACATCCATCATGCAGAATCTCGCTGTCATCTGGCTATCGCTCGCTGCCTGCCTCGTGGTCATCGGGGTGGCGGGCGTCCGCCTCTCGCGCTACGGCGACATCATCGCCGAGAAAAGCGGGCTGAGCCGCGGCTGGATCGGCCTGATCCTGCTGGCGTCGGTGACCTCGCTGCCCGAGCTGGTCACCGGCGTATCGGCGGTGACCGTCGCCGGGGTGCCCGACATCGCGGTCGGCGACATCATGGGCAGCTGCGTGTTCAACCTGCTCATCATCGTGGTGCTCGATTTTCTCTACCGCAAGGAATCGATCTACACCCGTGCGCGACAGGGCAACGTGCTATCGGCCGGCTACGGCATCGCCCTGATCGGTTTCGCCGGTTTCAACCTGCTGCTCTACGGGACTGGCGAGATTCCCGCGATCGGCCACGTCGGCCTGTATACCCC
>JBAPWR010000361.1:0-2157 GCA_049283775.1 Thiobacillus sp. | reverse complement strand
GGCTTATGGCTGCGCACCGGGCCGTTTTCGCTTCGAATACGTTCACGGCTCGGGCCCGTAGCGGAAGGATTGGGCGATCTCTACGGGCAGTTCGAGGTCCGCAACCCGCACGAGACCTTCACCGATTTTCATGTTGCCGTCGATCCGCACATCAGCCTGCGGCGCTGGCTGCGTCCCCAGGTCAAATTCTCCTTCGACGGTATCGAACCCTTCGACCCTCTGCCGCTCGAGCAGGCCTATCCGATCTTTGAACGGGGGCTTACTTGGTGCGTATCGGAACATGCGCATCAATACCTGATGATTCACGCGGCGGTAGTGGAAAAGGACGGCCAGGCGGCGATCCTGCCGGCTCCTTGCGACTCCGGCAAGAGCACACTGGTTGCCGCTCTGATGCTGTCGGGCTGGCGCCTGCTCTCCGACGAACTAACGCTGATCGACCGCAAGACCGGATGGGTCCACGCCATGCCCCGGCCGATCTGCCTGAAAAACGAGTCGATTCCCCTGATCAAGGCTTTCAGCCCCGACGCCTTTTTCAGCCGGGCCTTGCACGACTCGGCCAAGGGAACGGTCGCGTACCTGCGCCCGCTCAAGGAAAGCGTTCGACGCCAGCACGAACCGGCACAGCCGCGCTGGATCATCTTTCCCAAATGGGTGGCGGATGGCGAACCCGAACTGCTGTCACGATCCACGCAGTTGAGCTACCAGTCCGTGACGCAGCAAGCGTTGAACTACAGCCAACTCGGCGCGGAGGGATTTCACGTTTGCTCGGGGCTGATCAAACAGAGCGACTGTTACGATTTTCAGTACGCTCGGCTCGAGGATGCCGTGGCGGTCTTCGACCGTATGGCTGCCTCGGTGGTGACGGACCAGGTCGGGAACTGAGATGCGCATGCCCGCCGAGTTGGTTTCCCACGTGTTTCGCGATCCCGCCGCGATCCAGCGATTTTCCATGGATGACTGGGACAGGCTGGTCCGCCAGGCCCGCCAGGCAGATCTGCTGGCTCGCCTGCACGCTCTGCTTCAGCAAGACGGACTCGACTTAGCCATTCCAGCCGTTGCACGCTGGCATTTCGAGGCAGCGGCCGCCCTCGCAGGCAGTCAGCAAAAAGAGATGCGCCAGAAATTGAAGCGGCTGCGCGAGTTGCTGGCAGGACTGGATTTCCCGCTGGTCGTGCTCAAGGGCGCAGCCTATGTGGCTGCCGGCCTGCCTGCTGCAAGCGGTCGTTTCATCGATGATCTCGACCTGCTCGTGCCTGGGGAGCGTTTGCATGAAGTCGAATCTGCCCTGCAAAGGACAGTCTGGCACGCTGTCGACCTGCCGGACTACGACCGGCGCTATTACCGGCGCTGGAGATACGACGCGCCGCAGTTGCAGCATTTGCGCCGCGCCACGGCAATCAACCTGCACTACGCCATCGTGCCCAATACCGCGCGCTTCCATCCGGACGCCGCCAAACTGCGCCGACGCGCCGTTGAAATCCCCGGCCTGACCGGTCTGGCCATCCTGTCAGCCGAAGACCGCATCCTGCACGCCGCCACGTTACTGTTTCATGACGACGGGCTTTCGCATGGTTTGCGCGACCTGAGCGACCTCGATCTGCTGCTGCGCCATGCCGCGGGAGAAACGGATTTCTGGCCGCGGCTGCTGGCACGCGCCGAGGAAATGGAACTGGGTCGTCCCCTGTTCTATGCCCTGCGTTATGCCCAACACTTTTTCGCGACGCCCGTTCCGGATGAAGTGCGCGAGCAACTAAGTTCCGCCGCACCAGGCAGCGCAACGCTCAAGCTCATGGACGGGATCTACACCCGCATGCTGGCGCCCGCCCATCGAAGCTGCACAGATGCTTTCACACCGCCCGCGCGAGCCGCGACCTATTTGCGCACCCACTGGCTGCGTCGGCCGCCGCGTCAACTGGTCCCACATCTGGTCTACAAAGCCTTTCATGGCCCCTACCAGCGCGAACCAAATCCCGCTTGACGGTGTCTTTCTCGTGGGTATAATTCCCGACTATTCCAGTCAAGTATTAACCAGGAGCCCATGATGACCGCTTTAGATCGCATCCGTGACCAAGTGACCAACAACACCGTCGTGCTGTACATGAAAGGCACGCCGCAGTTTCCCCAGTGCGGCTTCTCGTCGCGCGCGGCCCAGGTGCT
>JBAPWR010000360.1:0-4090 GCA_049283775.1 Thiobacillus sp. | reverse complement strand
TCCTGACGCTGGTGATCGGCAACAACCAGGGCATGGGCGACATCGAGCATGCCAAGATGATCGACTTCTACGTGCCCGAGCGCGTGATCCAGCTGTTCGACGGCCCGTCCAAGGACATCTCCGACCTGTGGCGCATCCTCGGTCGCCCGGTCGTCAACGGCGGCTACATCGCAGGCACCATCATCAAGCCCAAGCTCGGCCTGCGTCCCGAGCCGTTCGCGGCGGCCGCTTACCAGTTCTGGCTGGGTGGCGACTTCATCAAGAACGACGAACCCCAGGGCAACCAGGTGTTCTGCCCGGCCAAGAAGGTTTACCCGCTGGTGTACGACGCGATGAAGCGCGCCCAGGACGAAACCGGCCAGGCCAAGCTGTTCTCGGCCAACATCACCGCCGACGACCACTTTGAAATGTGCGCCCGTGCAGATTTCATCCTCGAAACGTTCGGACCCGATGCCGACAAGGTCGCCTTCCTGGTCGATGGTTACGTCGGCGGCCCCGGCATGGTGACCACCGCCCGCCGTCAGTACCCCAACCAGTACCTGCACTATCACCGTGCCGGCCACGGCGCCGTGACCTCGCCGTCCGCCAAGCGTGGCTACAGCGCCTTCGTGCTGTCCAAGATGTCGCGTCTGCAAGGAGCTTCCGGCATCCACGTCGGCACCATGGGCTACGGCAAGATGGAAGGCGAAGCGTCTGACAAGAACATCGCCTACATGATCGAGCGCGACGAAGCGCAGGGCCCGGTCTACTTCCAGAAGTGGTACGGCATGAAGCCCACCACCCCGATCATCTCCGGCGGCATGAACGCACTGCGCCTGCCCGGCTTCTTCGAGAACCTGGGTCACGGCAACGTCATCAACACCTCCGGCGGCGGTTCCTACGGCCACATCGACAGCCCGGCTGCCGGCGCGATCTCCCTGCGCCAGTCGTACGAGTGCTGGAAGTCGGGCGCCGACCCGATCGAATACGCCAAGAGCCACAAGGAATTTGCCCGCGCCTTCGAGTCCTTCCCGGGCGACGCCGACAAACTGTATCCCGGCTGGCGTGAAAAGCTGGGCGTGCACAAGTAAGCAGAAGACCGTAGGGTGGGTTGGGCCGTCAGGCCGTAACCCGCCACCTCGGGACGGTGGGTTACGCGACTGCGTCGTTAGCCCACTCTGCAAGAGCCCCGGTTATGGGGCTTTTTTTGCTTTACACCAGGAGTCCGTCATGACCGATAAGGATCAGTACAAGGTTCACCAGGAACCCTTCTACCAGCAGCAGAAGAACGAAGTCGCGCTATACGAGGCCGCCTACCGTAACCGCTTGCCGGTGATGGTCAAGGGCCCGACCGGCTGCGGCAAGTCGCGCTTCGTCGAGTACATGGCGTGGAAGCTGGGCAAGCCCTTGATCACCGTGGCCTGCAACGAGGACATGACCGCGAGCGACCTGGTGGGCCGATATTTACTGGAAGCCAACGGCACCCGCTGGCTCGACGGCCCGCTCACCACCGCCGCGCGCATCGGCGCCATCTGCTATCTGGACGAGATCGTCGAAGCGCGCCAGGACACCACCGTGGTGATCCACCCGCTCACCGACCACCGCCGCACGCTGCCGCTCGACAAGAAGGGCGAGCTGATCCACGCGCACCCCGATTTCCAACTGGTGATTTCCTACAACCCCGGCTACCAGACGCTGATGAAGGACCTCAAGCAGTCGACCAAGCAGCGCTTTACCGCTTTCGATTTCGACTACCCCGATGCGGCGCTGGAATCGCAGATCGTGGCCAAGGAAACCGGCATGGAAGCAGCCGTGGCCGCCCAGCTGGTGAAGATCGGCGGCGTTGCCCGCAACCTCAAAGGGCATGGCCTCGACGAAGGTATCTCCACCCGCTTGCTGGTGTACGCCGCAACGCTCATCAAAGACGGTGTCGAGCCACGCGACGCCTGTCGCATGGCGCTGGTGCGCCCGATCACCGATGACGCGGACATCCGCGACACGCTGGATCACGCCATCGATGCCACGTTCGCCTAAGCAGCCCCCTCTCCCGCGCGCGGGAGAGGGCCGGGGAGAGGGCAATCGTGAGACGGCCCTCTCCCCCAGCCCCTCCCCCGTTTGCGGGGGAGGGGAGAGGATGAGCGCATGACCGAAACTGCATACCAGCATCCCCTGATGGCGGCCTACTGGAAGCAGCTCGACACGCGCTTTCCGCAGGTGGAGGAGGTGTTCGACGATCTCATGGCAGAAGCGCTGGCGGTGCTCACGCGCGAGGGCATCGACGCCTACCTCGAAGCGGGCCGCGTCATTGGCAAGCTGGGGCGCGGCGTCGAGCCGATGCTGGCGTTCCTCGAAGAGTGGCCGTCCACCGCCAAGGCGGTCGGCGAAGCGGCACTGCCTGCGGTGATGGCGCTGATCCAGCGCTTGCAAAAATCCCCCAACGGCCGCGCCATCACGCCCTTCCTGCAGACGCTCGCGCCGGTGGCGCGACGCCTGCAATCGCAGGAACAACTGCAGCATTACCTTGACATCACCCTGGACCTGAAGGCGCGCACCACCGGCTCCATCCACGGCCACCACACAACCTTTCCCAGTCCCGGCCTGCCGGACTTCTTCGCCCAGGCGCCGGCCCTGCTCAACCTGCTGACGCTGGGCGGGCTGAAGAACTGGGTCGAATACGGCCTCCGCAACTACGGCAACCATCCCGAGCGGCAGAAGGATTTCTTCAGCCTGCAGTCGGCCGACGCCCGCGCGGTGCTGCAGCGCGAACGTCATGGAACACTATTGGTGGACGTCGAGCGCAAGCTCGATCTGTACCTGCGTGGTCTATGGCAGGACGGCGACCACCTGGTGCCGTACTCCACCGCGTTCGACGAACTGCGCAAGCCGGTGCCGTATTACGACGAGCTCGGCATCCGCCTGCCGGACGTGTACGACGACGCTGGTGAAATATCCGGCCTCGACCGCTACCGCGCGACGCTGGCCCACATCGTCGGCCACCGCCGCTGGTCCGAGGCGCAGATCGCCGACAACTGGAGCCCGTTCCAGCGCATGGCGGTCGAGTTCTTCGAGGACTGCCGCATCGAGACGCTGCTGATTCGCGAATACCCCGGGCTGCGCCGGCTCTTCCTCGCGCTGCATCCGAAGCCGCGGGAAAACGCCTGCGATCCCGAGACCACTTCCTGCCTGCGCCACCGCATGGCGATGCTGTCGCGCGCGCTGCTTGATCCCGACCATGGCTACACCGATGCGGCCCTGAACGACTTCGTCGGCCGCTTCCACGCCGTCATGGAACAGGGCGAATCCTCTACCCGCGAAATCGCCGCGCTGGCGCTCTCCTACGTCGCCAAAACACGCCTGCAGAGCGACCAGTTCGCCAAGGTCCATTTCGACGACACCGTGGTCGACTATCGCGACGACAACCGCCAGTTGTGGAAATTCATCGAGTCTGGCGACGAGGAAGAGAGCTTCGACGAGAAGCGCAAGGTCGAGCCGGGCGAGGAAATCCGGGGTCTGCCACCGCGCCACTATCCCGAGTGGGACTACGCGAGCCAGACCTACCGACCCGACTGGGCCAGCGTGTACGCTGCGCTTCATCCCGGCGGCAACCCGGCCGACATCGACCGCCTGCTCGCCAAGCATGCCTCGCTCGCCAAGCGGCTGAAGAAGATGCTCGATCTGTTGAAGCCGCAGGACAAGGTGCGCATCCGCTACCAGGAAGAGGGCAGCGAGCTTGATCTCGACGTCGCCATCCGCTCGCTGATCGACTTCAAGGGCGGCGCCACCCCCGATCCGCGCATCAACATGAGCCATCGCACCGACGGCCGCGACATCGCGGTAATGCTGCTGGTCGATCTGTCGGAATCGTTGAACGAGAAGGCGGCAGGTTCCGACCAGACCATCCTCGAACTCAGCCAGGAGGCAGTCTCGCTCCTGGCCTGGTCGATCGAAAAGCTGGGTGACCCGTTTGCGATTGCCGGCTTTCACTCCAATACCCGCCACGACGTGCGCTACCTGCACATCAAGGGCTACGGCGAACATTTCAACGACGACGTGAAAGCGCGGCTGGCCGCGATGGAAGCGGGCTATTCCACCCGCATGGGGGCCGCCATGC
>JBAPWR010000359.1:0-3149 GCA_049283775.1 Thiobacillus sp. | reverse complement strand
GCCGGGAATCGGCAGCAGTCCCTCGGGACCGACGCCGGTGGGCAGGACCTGGACCAGTTGCATGTCGCGCGCACCCTTCTGTTTGTAGACCGCGACGAAGTTGGCGCGCTCGGAGCCGACGAAGGCGTATTCCTGTCTGCCGTATTTTGCGGCGGCGATGCCCTCAGGCTCCGCACCCTTGTTGGCGGCGCGGTCCTCAGGGTAATGGCCGATGCGGGTTGCCAGGTACTCGAAGCTCTCGCCGGCGTCATAGAGCGGCTTGCCGTTGCGGCTGAACACGGTGAAGCCGCGGCTGCCGCCGAACAGGTCGCCCTCGTTGGCGGTGATGAGCTTGTCGCCGCCCAGCCAGGCGATGCTGTCCGGCTCGCGCAGGACGCTGGTCAGGGTGCCGGTGAGTGAAATCAGGGGCGGCTTCTCCTCGACGGTGTTGATGCCTTCGAGATCGACCGAGCCGGCGTCGAAGTCCTGGATGACTCGGCCGTTGACCAGGTTGACCAGGGCGATGTGGTTGTTCTCCTGCAGGGTCACCGCGGCGATGTTGGCCTTGTTGATGCTGACGTACTCCGGCTCGGGGTCGTCACTACCGTAGGCGGCGAGCCCGCTGAGGTCGACCACGCGCACCTTCCAGTGGTGCGGCTTGCCGACCAGGTCGACGATGTTGAGGAAGCCGGCGGGATATTGCGGCAGGCCGCCTTCCACGCCGTCGACGGTGACATCCTCGTCGCGCTCGTTCTCGATGGCGATGGCGGCGTAACGGCCGTTGGGGCTGACCGCGACCGAGTCGGGCTGGCCGTTCATGTCGAGGGTGTGCACCGGGCTGCAGCCGGCGACGCTGGCGAGGCAGGCGGGCAGGTCAAAGACCGCCAGATGGCCGGAGGGGTCGGCATAGCTGTCCGAAGTGTTGACGCCGACCAGGGCATACTTGCCCACGACGGCGACCGAAGTCGGCTCGCCGCCGGTTTGCACGGTGCCGAGGCCGACGGGGGATTCAGGATTGCTGATATCGACGAAGCCGATCTTGCCGGTGGGGCTATCGGTGTAGACCAGGGTTTTGCCATCCTTGCTGACGGCGACGATTTCCGCCACGGTTTCCTCGACCAGGTCGGTGTCGCAGCTGGTGTTCTCGCACACCACGTAGGTGGCGATGCGCTGGAAATGCGCACCATCGGGATGCGGTTTGCCAGCGTGGGCGAGGTGGGGAAGGGCAGCCAGGACGGCGAGCGTCAGGGCGGACCGGGTGAGCAAGGCGGTTTTGGGGACATTCATCTGATTGGCTCCTGTGGAAATCATCGTGGCATCGCACCCGCGGCGGATCGACCGCGGAAGGCCAGCGTAGGAGAAGCAGGTTTCAATCAGATGAAACGGCGATCAGGCAGGAACAGACCCGGATCGCGTAGCAAAGGGGAACCGCAAACTGCCGGTTGGCGGACGCCAGGGAGGATTCCCCTGGCGCACACGGAACCGGAAGGATCAGGGAAAAGCCGGGACTGCCGGTTCGACGCCGCCGCACTCGGCATCTGGATGGTGCTTCTTGATCAGGGTCTCGATTTCCTCGACCCGCTCCCTCGGCACATCGACAATCATGAGGAACTCACCCTTTTCCAGGGCCTCCTCGAACTGCTGGATGCGGCGACTGCCGATGCTGCTGCCCACCATGCTCGACATCAGCGCACCGACCCCGGCCCCGGCGAGAGAGGTCGCGAGGATCGCTCCGCCAGCCAGAACCGGGCCGGCCGGCAGGGCGACCGCGATCAGCCCGCCGAGCATGCCGGTCAAGCCCCCCAAAGCCAGCCCTTGCTCGAGCGCGGGAATGAAGTCCGATTTCTGCAGGTAGGTCGCCTCGGGCAGGTTCTCCATCGGCGTGCCGCGTTTCGCCAGCACGTGGATGTGCCGCTCCTCGATGCGCGCCAGCAGAAGCTCGTCGACGATCTTTTTGGAGATCTCGATATTCGGGGCCAGGAAATAAATTCGTCTCATGCTTGTTCCTCCTTGTGGGTATGAAGAGCTCACCACGCGGGCATGAACCCGGCCTGATGATGAGCGGAATGTCTGCGCTTGCAGGCGTGCCCAATTGAAACCCCGATCCTGCTCTGCGGCGTCGACCGAATTCGCGTGGACAAACTCAATATAGCAACCGCTGCCGACAGTGGACTTGCGGCGCGCTGGGCTATCCTGAAATCGTATTCATCATCGAGCATGGCATGTCACTCACACTCAGCAGTCTGTTGTTCGCCATCCTGGCCGTGAGCCAAACTGCTGGTGCCGGCTCGCCCCTGCACTCGTCCCGCGGCGATGCATTGCGCCTCACGGTGGTTTTCAACAACGTTTCCGATCTGCCTGGATTGACGCCGGGATGGGGGTTTTCCTGCGTCGTCGAAGGGCTGGAGCGGACGCTGCTGTTCGATAGCGGATCGGACGGCGGCGTGCTGCTCGACAACTTGCGCCGCATGAAAATCCATCCGCAGGCCATCGAGGCCGTCTTCCTTTCCCATATCCACGGCGACCACACCGGCGGCCTCGACGAACTGCTCGCGGCACATGCCGACCTCGAGGTCTGGCTGCCGGCCGAATTCCCGACCAGCTTCCAGCGGGCGATCACTGAGACCGGCGCGCGGGTCAGGCCGGTCAGTGCGGGCGGGCGGCTGTTCGGCAGCGCCTGCAGCAGCGGTCCGCTGGGTGACGGAATCGTCGAGCAGGCGCTGATCCTGGATACGCCGCAAGGTCTGGTGGTCATCACCGGCTGCGCCCATCCTGGCATCGCCCGCATTGCCGAAACGGCGCTGCGCCTGACGGGCAAGCGCATCCATCTGCTGATGGGCGGTTTCCACCTGATGGCTGCGAGCCATGAGGAAATCGCCGAAAGCATCCTCAGGCTGCAGGCGCTCGGCGTGCAAAGGATCGCGCCCAGCCACTGCACCGGGGAACAGGCGATAGCGCAGTTTCGCCAGGCCTGGGGCAAGGATTTCGTCGAGGGCGGACTGGGCGCGGTGATCGAGGTCGGGCCGCATTGAAGCTCGAGATCCTTTCGGCCGAGTCGCTCGGAGTACGCGGGCTGTGCTGCCGGGTGGAGGCGGAGGGGCGGGTGATCGTCATCGATCCCGGGCTCGCGCTCGGCGAAAGGCGCCATGGCCTGCCGCCCCATCCGCTGC
>JBAPWR010000358.1:0-2510 GCA_049283775.1 Thiobacillus sp. | reverse complement strand
GCTTCAGTCCGTGACCAGCTGGTCGGACCGGGTGAAGGTCCAAGTCCGGGTTATAGACAAGATATCGGCTTTTTGCAGCATGTCTGGGGGAAAGGCGGCGTAGGGCGCAGCCAGTTCGACGATCCGGATCGCTGCCGCGTCGAGTATCTTCGATCCCGAACTGCGGTCGATCTCGACGGCTTCGATCTTGCCGTCGGAGTGGATCGAGACCGTCAGCTTGAGGCTGCCGTAGATGCCCTGGCGGCGCGCCGCTTCCGGGTAATTGAGATTGCCGATGCGCTCGACCTTGGTCACCCAGTCCTCGACATAGCGGGCGAAGGCGTATTCGCGCACGTTGGCGCCGACGAAGGCGCGCTTGGGACGCTTCTGGTACTCGTCCCACTGCCGCGAGATGCGCGCCTGCAACTGGGCCATCTCGCGTGCCTGCATGTTCAGCTGGCTGGCATCGACTGCGGGACGCTCGGGAGCCTGCGGTTCAGGCTGGCTGCTGACCTGGTTCTCCGGCTGCAGCTGGGTCAGCAGGCGTTTGGCCTGTTCTTCCAGCTGCCGCACGCGCGCCTGCAACTGGGCCTCGTCGCTGCCGGCGCGGGTTTCCGGGCTGGCCGGCAGCGGGCTCTTGAGGCGGCGGTCTTCGTCGGTGTTGCCGCCGCCGGCGAGGTTGACCTGTGCCAGCGCATCCGGCTTAAGCGGCGATTCGACACTCTTGGCATTGACCAGCACCACCTCCATCGGCAGGCTGTTGTCCTCGAACAGGCGCGGATTGATCTGCACGAACTGCGTCGACAGCACCATGCCGTGCACCGCCGCCGAGGCCAGCAGGGCAAGCGCCATGCGGATGTCCTGCTTCGAGGGTTCGGCGAGGTGGGGGTTCGGAGCGGACGCGGTCCGGATCAGGGTCGACATGCTCCGATTTTACGTAAGGGCGACGCTGCTGTCAGGCGGTGCTTCGACGGTTTCCAGATACTCGGCATGGAAGCTGATATCGAGCAGATCGATGTTGGAGATCGCCAGCCTGACCTTGGCCCCCGCCACGACCCCCATCACCGACGGCGCGCGCGTCACCATCGGCAGCTTGTCGAAGCGCACGAGGTCCTCGCGGATGACGCTGGCGGTGATTTCATGGACATTTTCCTGGATCAGCCAGCGCAGCATCCAGTAGCGCTCCATCCGGCGCTGGAACTCGTTGTAGGCGTCGTAGGCCAGCTCGAATTCGCGCACCACCGAAAACAGTTCTTCGCTGCGCGGCGGATACACCGGTTCGCTGCCCTGCACCAGGCTGATCAGCTGGCGCTGGTTGACCAGGTCGACGTAGCGCCGCAGCGGCGACGACGACCAGGCGTACTGGTCGACCCCGAGGCCGACGTGCGGGTCGGGCGCGGTTGTCATGCGCGTCTTGCCGTTGGACTGCGCACGGTAGATGCCGGGCACGCGGTTTTCGGCGAGCCAGCCGCCCCAGTGGGCGTTGGCGAAGATCATCAGCTCAGACACCACCTTGTCGATCGGGCTGCCGCGCTTGCGCGGCACGATGCTGATGCGATCGTTGTCGACCTTGAAGTTGTAGTCGACGCGATCGACCGTGTCGGCCTTGCCGCGGCCGGCCTCGAGCACGGCGGCGAAGTCGCGCAGCCACTCGAGTTCGCGGCGATACGGGTAATCCGCCACCGCGGGGTTGCGCAGTGTGCTGTCGTTGAACTGCACTTCCAGGGTCTCGTGACGCAGGTTGTCGGCGATGTGCACCATTTCCAGCCGGCTTTCGGTGCCGAGCACGCGCAGGTCGGGCGCCACGTCGACATACAGCGACAGGGCCGGGCAGTCGTGGGTCTCGCCCAGGGTGTAGTGGTGGATCAGCGCGTCCGGCAGCATGGTGATCTTGTCGCCGGGGTAGTAGACGGTCGACAGGCGTTCGCGCGCGACCTTGTCGAGATCCGACCCGGGGGCGATGCCGAGCGCCGGCGCGGCGATGTGGATGCCGACGCGGACGCTGCCGTCGTCGCGCCACTCGACCGACAGCGCATCGTCGATCTCGGTGGTCGCCTCGTCGTCCATCGAGAAGGCGCGCACGTCGCTTTTCGGCAGTTCCGGTGGATCCATCGGTTCACTGACCGGAGCGAAGCCGGTGCCGCGCGGGAAGTACTCCAGCAGGAAGCTCATCAGATGGAAGTCGAGCGTCGACGGAATCGCGCCGCAGCGCTCGATCAGCCGCAGCGGCGACATTCCGGTGGTGGTTGCAGCGTCTTCCAGCGCCTTGTATTCGAGGGTGTTCTTGTCCGGCGCGATAAGGATGCGCGGGATCAGCGAAACGTATTCGGCGGGCAGGCGAAAGGCGGCAAGTTCGGTGGCTAGGTGCGCCTGTTTTTCCGCTGCCAGGCGTTTCTTCTCCAGGCCGGCCTTGGCGGCAGCCAGCGTCTCTGCAGGCGCCGGACGGTAGCGGCCCTTGCCGCGCTTGTGGAAATAGACCGGCGAGGCGTGCAGCTTCTGCAGCAGCGCTACCGATTCCGCCGGACGCGGCG
>JBAPWR010000357.1:0-1743 GCA_049283775.1 Thiobacillus sp. | reverse complement strand
GCCTGAAGATCGTTGAAAGCGCTTTAACCGCGAAGGACGCGAAGCAACGCGAAGGGAAAAACGATAAAGGCCGCGAGCATTTAACAGGCTCTTGGCCAGGCCTTGAGTTCACAAAACTGTCTTTGAGTGTCTTTGGCGTTCCTTCGCGCCCTTCGCGGTTGAAATGTTTTTTCGCTTCACCCCCATTCGTGCGCTGCCAGCACGAATGGAACGCAACACCGGCATTAGAGGAGAACGACCATGTTTGAATTCGGCGGTATGACCATTGCACTCCTGATCGTTGCGCTGCTGGCCGCCAGCCTGCGCATCCTGCGCGAGTATGAGCGCGGCGTGGTGTTCATGCTCGGGCGCTTCTGGAAGGTCAAGGGGCCGGGGCTGATCATCATCATTCCCGTCATCCAGCAGATGGTGCGCGTCGACCTGCGCACCATGGTGTTCGACGTGCCGAGTCAGGATGTAATCTCGCGCGACAACGTCTCGGTCAAGGTCAACGCGGTGGTGTATTTCCGCGTCATCGACCCGGCCAAGGCGATCCTGCAGGTGGAGGACTACATGAACGCCACCAGCCAACTGGCGCAGACCACGCTGCGGGCTATCCTCGGCAAGCACGAGCTCGACGAGATGCTGGCCGAGCGCGAAACCCTCAACACCGACATCCAGCTGGCGCTCGACGCGCAGACCGACGCCTGGGGCATCAAGGTCTCCAACGTCGAGATCAAGCACGTCGACATCGACGAATCGATGGTGCGCGCCATCGCCAAACAGGCCGAGGCGGAACGCGAGCGGCGTGCCAAGGTGATCCATGCCGAAGGCGAACTGCAGGCCTCAGAAAAGCTGCTGGCGGCCGCCGAGATCCTTGCCGCCAAGCCGCAGGCGATGCAGCTGCGCTATCTGCAGACGCTCACCAGCATCGCCGGCGACCGCAGCAACACCATCGTCTTCCCGATGCCGGGCGATCTGCTGAATGTGCTGATGCGCGACAAAAAGTCCAGCGAATAAGGGCTGCCCGCCCCAAAAACCCCGGTTTCGACAGGGTTGCAGGTGGCAAGCCGGCCCGCATCACGGTATGCTCAACCCCAATCCCGAACGCATTCGGGAACCTGTGCCGCGAATATCCACTCTGACTCGGAACATTGTTTTTGTAATTCACAAAGGAGCCTAGATGAACCCGCAAGTGACTACCCTCGGCCGCAGCCAGGCTGCGGTCGTTTCGACCAACAAGGTCGTCCGCAACACCTACATGCTGTTGTCGATGACGCTGGCCTTCTCGGCACTCACCGCCGGCCTGTCGATGGCGCTGAACCTGCCGCACCCCGGCCTCATCATCACCCTGGTCGGCTACTTCGGCCTGCTGTTCCTGACCACCAAGTTCCGCGACAGCGGTCTCGGCCTGTTGTTCGTGTTCGGCCTCACCGGCTTCATGGGCTACACCCTCGGCCCGATCTTGAACGCCTATCTCGCTCTGCCAAACGGCTCGCAGGTGGTGATGATGGCGATGGGCGGCACCGCGGCAATCTTCCTCGGCCTGTCGGCCTACGTGATGACCACCCGCAAGGACTTCAGCTTCATGGGCGGCTTCCTCATGGTCGGCATCCTGGTCGCCTTCCTCGCCGGTCTCGGTGCGATCTTCTTCGAGATGCCCGGCCTGTCGCTGGCGGTTTCCGCCATGTTCGTGCTGCTGATGTCCGGCCTGATCCTCTACGAGACCAGCAACATCATCAACGGCGGCGAGACCAACTACAT
>JBAPWR010000356.1:0-4250 GCA_049283775.1 Thiobacillus sp. | reverse complement strand
TCGGTGGCGATCTGCACCACGTCGGGGCGGTTGAGCGTCCACAGCCGGGTCAGCGCGGTCTTGGCCGGCAGGCCCATCTTCAGACCTTCGTAGCGCGGCAGGGCGATGCCGCGCTGCAGATGTTCGGTCAGGTTGGCAGTGGGCTTGGGTTGGTCTTCGGCGTTCTGCCGTGGACGGATCAGCTGCACCTGGTGGTTGCGTGCCTGCAGGCCGCCGACCAGGCGGCCGATGGTCATCGCCACGCCGTTGACTTCGGGCGGATAGGTTTCCGTGACCACCGCGATGCGCAGTTGCGGGCGGCGCGGCGGCAGGTGCTGGCAGGTGAATTCAGCTGCGTCCATGGGCGCGAGAATGCGCCCGGGGTGCGACAGCCTGATTAAGCTTGAGTGACGGTTTGGTTAATTGCAACAGACTCAGGCGGCCATCGTCAGAGCCTTCTGTTGCGCGATGTCGCGCAGCAGGAGAATGTCGCGGTAGGCGGCGGGCTCGAAGCCCAGGCGCGTGCCGCCGCGCTGATCGTAGATCAGGTCGTCGAACAGGGGCTCGACCCCGGGCGTATCCCAGGCCTGGGTCAGCATTTCAAGTGTGTGCGGATAGCTTTCCAGGCCATGACTGTCTTCCGGGTCTTGCGACAAGGGATACGCTGCAAGATTGATGTTCAGATGACGCTTGCATTGCTGGCTGGCGGCTGCATAGCCCGTTTCATCCCCTTCGCGGCGCAGCAGGTCGAGCAGCAGCAACCAGGGTACCGGAGACTCGGTGGGCGCCTGGTGCAGGTGTTGCTGCAGCATCTGGATCGCCAGATTGGCATGGCCGTGGGCAACGAAAACTTCGGCCTGGTCGAGAATGTCCTCCCTGACCTCGGTGCCTTCGGACAAGGCGGTCAGGGGAATTTCGTCGATATCCTGAGCGGGGGGTTTCGGACGGATTGAGTGCAGGCTGACATTCATCTGCAGGGTTTCCGATTGCGGCAGCGGGGCGCCGAGGCCGGTGTCCGCCTCTGCGGGGAGGGCTCGATTCGGCTGCACCCCGCGTTCGGCCACGTCCATCTCGCCGCCTGGAGACGTGCGCTGACGCAGCATCCACGAGGCCAGCAAGCCGCCGGTGGCAAACAGACCCAGCCCGAGCAGGTACAGGGGCCACTGTGGCGGCTGGGGGGACATGAGCTCGGGGGTTGGTGCGGCTGCGCGGGCAGCGGCACGCCGCGCTTCGAGTTCCTTGTTGCGCTCATGCAGCGCAGCCAGTTGCGCTTCCAGATAGGCGAGCCTGCGGTTGAGCGCCGTGTTTTCGTCCGACAGTTCGGTTGGCGACAGATCAGCCTCGTACGGGTTCGACGAATTGGGCGGCGGCGCATCCTTTTCCAGGCCGGCCGGCAAGTTTCCTGCCTCGGGCAGGATGTCTCTCCCGGATATCACCAGCCGCGGGGTGGCTGCCTGAGCGACGAGCTTGCGCGGAGCGGGGCGGCTCTGTTTGGCAGTCGAAGCCGGCGCGTCGGTCGCGGCAGCGTGTTCGGCCGATCTGGTGACCGTTGCGCGCCTGGGCGGCGTCGCAGCCGGTGCAGGCGACACGCTGGCCGGGGTGGAAACGGATCCAGCCTGCGGCTCCATCACCTTCACCGGGGCGATGGCGGCTGGCGCAATGGCGGAAGGTGGATCGAGCAAGACCACATATTCGCGCTGCAGGCGACCTTCGCAATCGGAGGCCAGGACGAATTGGGCGACGGGATCGTTGACGGCCCTCGGTGTGGTGATGTGCAGCAGGGTGTTCGCGCCGCTACGTTCGATGCGAAGTCGGGCCTGTTCCGGTGCAGCCAGGCCGCTGTCGCTCGCGCGCAGGCTCAGGCAATCGGCGGCCAGGGCCGCCGGTGGGCTCAATAGTTTCACTGTTGCGTGCAGCGGTTGTCCGAGATGCGAGTGCACGGACAAATCGCCGAGGCCGAGGGCGAATGCCGGACCGGCAAACAGAACCCCCGGCAGGATGGCAGCAGGTTTGAATTTCAAGGCTGTGTGACCGGTTGCGGAATAGTAGGTATTCCGGCCAAACACCCCCTGAACTTTAGGCTTGGTGCCGATTTCGAGATAAAACAGGCACGAAATTTGGTGGCGTCAGCCGAGGATCACCATCAGCCAAACCACCACGACATTGAGCAGCGAGATCATCACCGCCGCGCTGCCCATGTCCTTGGCGCGCTTGATCAGCGGATGCTGTTCCAGCGAGACGCGGTCGACCGCGGCCTCGACCGCGGAATTCAGCAGTTCGACGACGAGCACGCCGAGCAGGGCGGCGATCATTAGTGCGCGTTCGATGCCGTCGTCGCCGAGATAGAGCGCCAGCGGCAGCAGCAGCAGCAGCAGGAAGACCTCCTGGCGGAACGCATCCTCGTGCCTGAACGCGGCTCTCAGGCCGGCCCAGGAATAGCCGGTCGCATTGACGATGCGCGTGAGGCCGGTCTTGCCCTTGAACGGGCTTTCGTGAATCGATTTGGGCTCAGCGTTCGCTCCCTCCCCCTCGAGGGGGGAGGGTTGGGGAGAGGGTGAAGCGCTTTTCGGTTTGGGCTCAGCGTTTGCTCCTTTATGCCCGTCAGGGTGCTCCCCCGCGTGCGGGGGATTAGCAGCGACTTGCCCGCTTGCGGGCTTAGTCGAGTGCTTAGTAGCGCCACCAGGGTTGCCCCCGTTCGGGGACAAAGGGCGCGGGGGCGCAGCCTTGGGCTCGCTCATGCCGCCGGCTTGTAGGCGAGGTCGAGCTCGCGTGCCGCCTTGACGTCGTCGAGGCGCCGCACCGGCAGGCTGTAGGGCGCACCCTTGACCAGTTCCGGGTGGGTTTCGGCCTCGGCCTTGATCGCCTTCATCGCTTCGACGAAGCCGTCGAGCGTTTCGCGGCTCTCGGTCTCGGTCGGCTCGATCAGCAGGCACTCCGGAACCAGCAGCGGGAAGTAGGTGGTCGGTGCGTGGTAGCCATAGTCGAGCAGGCGCTTGGCGAAGTCCATCGCCGACACGCCGGTGACGTCCTTCAATTTCTTCAGCGTGACGATGAACTCGTGGCTGGCGCGGCGGGTCGGGTAGGCCAGGTCGAATCCAGCCTCGCGCAGCCTCGCCATCAAATAGTTGGCGTTGAGGGTGGCGTACTCGGCGACGCGGTGCATGCCGTCGCGACCGAGCAGGCGGGCGTAGATGTAGGCGCGCATCAGCACGCCGGCGTTGCCCATGTTGGCCGACATGCGGCCGATCGACTGCGGCACGTCGGCCTCGGTCGCCAGGCGATAGAAGCCGTTGTCGTTGAGCACCAGCGGAATCGGCATGAAGGGCAGCAGCCGCTTGGAAACGCCCACCGGACCCGCGCCCGGTCCGCCGCCGCCGTGCGGCGTGGAGAAGGTCTTGTGCAGGTTCATGTGGATGACATCGAAGCCCATGTCGCCGGGACGCACCTTGCCGAGGATCGCGTTGAGGTTGGCGCCGTCGTAGTAGAGCAGGCCGCCGGCGTCGTGGACGATCTTCTGGATGTCGGCGATGGTCTTCTCGAACACACCCAGCGTCGACGGATTGGTCAGCATCAGGCCGGCGGTGTGCGGACCGACCGCGGCCTTCAACGCGGCCAGATCGACGCTGCCGGTGGCATCGGTGGGGATTTCCTTGACCGTGTAGCCGCACATGGTCGCGGTTGCCGGGTTGGTGCCGTGCGCTGCGTCCGGCACGATGATCTCGCGCCGTGCGCTGTCGCCGCGCGCGTCGTGGTAGGCGCGGATCATCGCCACCCCGGCGAATTCGCCATGTGCCCCCGCCATCGGCGCCATCGATACCCCGGCCATGCCGGTGACGTCCTTGAGCATCTCCTGCAGCTCGAACATGGTCGCGAGGAAGCCCTGTCCGGTTTCGTCCGGGCTGGCCGGATGACGCGCCAGGAACTGCGGCAGCATCGCCAGCGAATTGCACGCCCGCGGGTTGTATTTCATGGTGCACGAGCCGAGCGGGTAGAACTGCGTGTCGATCGAGAAGTTCTTCTGCGAAAGCCGCGTGTAGTGGCGCACCACGTCGAGCTCGGAAACCTCGGGCAGCGCCGGAGACTCCTTGCGCCGCAACGCGGCAGGCAGGTCGTCGAGGCTGCCGCCGGCGGCAGGCAACTGGGCGGCCGCGGTGCGGCCGGGACGGGAATGGTCGAATATCAGCATGACTTCAGGGGTCAGGATTCAGGATTCAGGGCTTATAGGGGTCAGGATTCAGGGATCAGGATTCAGGGGATGAGCGGGCATGGCC
>JBAPWR010000355.1:0-3107 GCA_049283775.1 Thiobacillus sp. | reverse complement strand
GTTGTGCGCTCATCATGTTCTCCTCGGAATCACTGATCGTTCCATCATAGATCGTCCTGCTGAATTGCAAGGCTGGCCGGCTGACGCGCAGCCTGGCGTCGCGTATTCGCGCGGATGGCTCCGCCAGCGGTTAGCATGTGAGCCTTCCCCCCTTGCAGCAAGTCCTCATGAAACCAATCCGGCATCGTCCTGCTCTGCTGTTTCTTCTGTTGACCCAAACCATCAGCGCCTGGGCCGCCGAGGAGAGGTTCGCCATCACGCCTTCGAACACCGTCCCCAGCTTCGAGGTCGGCCACATGGGTTTCGCCACCCAGAGCGGACAATTCGACAAGACGCGCGGCATGGTCGTCATGGATCCGCAGAAACGCATCGGCACGGTGGACATCAGCATCGACGCCAACTCCATCAACACCGGCATCCGGCAGCTGGATGAGGTGCTGCGCGAAATGGACTTCCTCAACGTCGGGCAGCATCCCGCCCTCAGCTTCCGTTCGACGCAAATGAAGTTCAATGGCGACCAGCTGGTGGCCGTGGACGGGATCTTCAGCATGCTGGGGGTGTCCCGGCCGATCTCGCTCAAGGTCACCCACTACCAGTGCGGCATCGATGTCGCCAGTTCGAAATACCTGTGCGAAGTCGATGCGGAGGCCAGTTTCAAGCGCTCCGATTACGGCATGAGCAAACTCATCCCCATGGTCAGCGACGAAGTAAAGCTGCGGATCAAGGTGAACGCGGCGCGCGACGAGTAAGTCCATTCGCCATCCGCGACACGCCACACAGATGCCCAGCGAACTCCACCTGCAACGCCTCGATACGGTGATGCGTCACCTGCTCGACAGCGGCGCCCGCAGCGTGCTGGATCTGGGTTGCGGCCCCGGCGAGCTGCTGCAGCGCCTGGCCATGCAGGCGCAATTCAGCCGCATCGTCGGCATCGACATCGACCCGCGTGCGCTCGATGCCGCAAGACAAAACCTCGGACTCGGCTGGCCCAACCCGGCCGACCGGGTGCAGGTGCGCTACGGCTCGTTCGAGGAAGCCGATGGCGATCTGTGCGGATACGACGCCGCGGCTCTGGTGGAAACCGTCGAACACATCGATCCGGGCCGCCTGTCGCGGGTCGAGCGTGCCGTGTTCGCCGGCATGCGCCCGCGCACGGTGCTGGTGACCACGCCCAACCGGGAATACAACGTCCTGCACGGCATGGCGCCGAACCGCATGCGTCACCGCGGCCACCGTTTCGAATGGGACCGCGCCAGCTTCCGTCAGTGGGCCGAGGGCATCGCCTCGCGCCACGCCTACCGCGTGCGCTTCTTCGATATCGGGCCGCCCGACCCGCAGCGCGGCAGTTCGACGCAGATGGCGGGTTTTACCTGTCGCCGGGACTGAATAGTCGAATTCCGGCTACTTCAATACGGCCGCGACCGGCATGGCATCGAGCGGTGACTCGAAGGCGATGAACAGGACGCAGGGATCCCCCTTCGCACATTGCGCACTGTGCGGTCTGCCGGGCGGCCCGAAGGCGTAGGTTCCGGGCTTCAGTACCGCGGATTGCTGCCCCTCGTAGGTCACCTGCAACTCTCCGGAAACCAGCACCATGCGCTCGGCCGAAGTATGGGTGTGGGGCGCGATGGCCGAGCCAGCCGGGACCTTGAAGAAGATGTCGACGTTGGGTTTCGCCGGGTCGCCATGAAGTACGGCAATCGCGCATCCTTTCGGCAGGAAGTCCGGGCATGGCCCCCACTCGAGGCGCGAATCCTGATGAGTCCAAGTTACGGATGGTTCCTGCGCCACGACCTGGGTGGAAGCCAATCCACCGGCCAGCAGCGCGCACATCGGCCAGAGAAAATGCTGAATTCCGGGCATCTTTCATCTCCTGTCTGATTCCCGCGGCATTACAGGCCTTGCCTTGTTGCACAACGCCCCGCCGCATCGCCAGCTTGAAAGAAGCCTGGATGACTAATATAGACCACGGCATATGCTGGGCCCCGGCAGCTTGATCCTCGGCCTATGAGCCGGCCCGCTAGTAAAACTGGCTCGTCCGCGACCGCTGGGCGCCCGACACCCGCTGGTAGAGTACGAAATGCTCGGCAGCGCGGCAGGGACAGGCTTCCGCCCGTTCGATGAGAAGCGAGGTATGCCACTCCTGCAGTTCCAGTTCGGCAAGCCGGTCGGATCGGGCCCGCACTTCCTTCAACTGTTGAAGATAGGCCTGACACTCGGCCGGGGTCATCAGCATCATCCGATAGCCGCCGCGACAGTCATCCGGATCCTGCGCCAGCACGCTCGATGCCCCTAGCGCCGCCAGGCAGCCCAGCACGCCCAATGCAACGATTCGCCTGATTTTTTCCATTGTCATCCCCCCCGTTTCAGCTTGAGTCCTGCCTGCGTCACCATGCCAGCCGGATGCCACTGTGGTTGTTGTCCACAACGGTCGTGCTCAGTCGCTTGAACCGAGAGTCGGGAATCAGGTGCTGAAAATCCACGATATCCAGCAGGGTACCGACCGGAAAGGAAATGCCGCCGTGGTTGAGCACGATGCCGCGCTCGCCGACCTCCTTGACACGGTAAAGGCCGATACTTCGACCGCGATACCAGACATTCACTATCGGCAGCCCGGCTACCATGTCGGGCACGTTTCCCGTCTGAATCGATCTTGCGCTTATCTGCTGCATGTCGTCTTCTCCTTTGTTCTTGGCCAGAAATCGAACACCGGACGCCAGCAACGAAGCCAGTAAGCTGAAGCTTCGACCGGTCAAAAACTACCAGGTGTTCGTTGGGCCAAGCTTAGCGGCCGCGAGCGACGGAAAAAATATCCGAGTCATTTAGTCGGACTAAAGCTTTATTTAGTCGCCGCACGGCACGTCGCGACAAGAGCAATCCGGATCGTGCCGAATCCGCGATCAGAGCTGGGAAGGACGATGGGCGATGCTCCAGAGATGCAGCAGTTCGGCCAGAGTGCGGACGCCTACCTTGCGCATGATATTGAAGCGATGCACATCGACCGTGCGATCCTGGATCTCGAGCTGGGCTGCGATTTTCTTGGTATGACAGCCCGCAGCGATCAGTTCCATCACCATCCTTTCCCGTGGCGTGAGCATGTCGAAGCG
>JBAPWR010000354.1:0-4237 GCA_049283775.1 Thiobacillus sp. | reverse complement strand
GTAGTCGGCGCCGGCTTTGCCGCGCAGCAGGTTCATCGGCACCATCGCGAACTGCGAGGATGCCCCACCCTGCAGGAACAGCACCTTGTAGTTGGCGGGAATGCCCATGACCTCGCGCAGGTCGGCTTCGGCCTCGGCGGCAATGCCCATGAATTCCTTGCCGCGATGGCTCATTTCCATCACCGACATGCCCGAGCCGTGCCAGTCGACCAGCTCGGTCTGCACCTGCATCAGCACGTCATGGGGCAGCACGGCGGGGCCGGCGCTGAAGTTGTAGATCGTCATCTTGGAGTCTCCCTGATTGATTGGTGTATCACTCTTCGCTGTCGGTTTCGGCGACCTTTTCCAGGCCGATCAGCGTCTCGCCCTTGTCCAGATTGATCAGCGTCACGCCCTGCGTCGAGCGGCTCATGGCGCGGATTTCCTTGACCCGGGTGCGGATCAGCACGCCGCCGGTGGTGATCAGCATGATCTCGTCTTCCGGCTTGACCAGGTTGGCGGCGACGACCTTGCCGTTACGCTCGGTGGTCTGGATCGCGATCATGCCCTGCGTGGCGCGGGCGTGGCGGGTGTACTCGGCGATCGGCGTGCGCTTGCCGAAGCCGTTCTCGGTCGCGGTCAGCACGAAGTCGTTCTCGTCTTCGGCCACCAGCAGCGAAATCAGCTTCTTGCCCTTGGCGAGTTTCATACCGATGACGCCACGAGCGGTGCGGCCCATCGGGCGCACGTCGTTTTCATCGAAGCGCACCGCCTTGCCGCCGTCGGAGAACAGCATCACGTCGTGGCGGCCGTCGGTGATCGACGCGCCGATGAGGAAGTCGCCCTCGTCCAGGCCCACCGCGATGATGCCTGCGGTACGCGGACGCGAGAACTCGGACAGCGGCGTTTTCTTGACGATGCCGTTGCTGGTCGCCATGAACACGTAGCGATCGTCGTCGAACGACTTGACCGGCAGCAGCGCATTGATCTTCTCGCCCTCTTCCAGCGGCAGCAGGTTGACGATCGGCTTGCCGCGCGCGCCGCGTCCGCCCTGCGGCACATTGTAGACCTTGAGCCAGTACATCCGCCCGCGGCTGGAGAAGCAGAGGATGTAGTCGTGAGTGTTGGCGACGAACATCTTCTCGATGAAGTCCTCGTCCTTGGTGCCGGCCGCCTGTTTACCGCGGCCACCGCGCTTCTGCGCCCGGTAGTCGTCCATCGGCTGCGACTTCATGTAGCCGCCGTGCGACAGCGTGACGACCATTTCCTCCGGCTTGATCAGGTCTTCCATCGACATGTCCTGCGCGTTCTCGACGATGGCCGAGCGGCGCTTGTCGCCGAACTGCTCCTGGATCTGGTTCAGCTCCTCGCGGATGATCTGGGTGATGCGCGCCGGATTGGCCAGGATGTCCAGAAGGTCGGCGATCTTCGCCATGATCTCCTTGTACTCGCCGATGATCTTGTCGGACTCGAGGTTGGTCAGGCGCTGCAACTGCATTTCCAGGATGCGCTGCGCCTGGATCTCCGACAGGTGGTAGCCGTCGGGGTGCAGGCCGAATTCGGGACCGACATTGACCGGACGCGAATATTCCGAATCGATGCGCGCCAGCATTTCCTCGACCATCGCCGACTTCCAGGCGCGGCCGAGCAGGCGCTCCCTGGCGATCGCCGGCGTTTCCGACGACTTGATCAGTTCGACGATCTCGTCGACGTTGGCCAGCGCGACCGCCAGGCCTTCGAGGATGTGGCCGCGTTCGCGCGCCTTGCGCAGGTCGAACACGGTGCGCCGCGTCACCACTTCGCGACGGTGGCGCAGGAAGGCGTCGAGCATTTCCCTCAGGTTGAGCAGGCGCGGCTGACCGTCGATCAGCGCCACCATGTTCATGCCGAAGGTGTCCTGCATCTGCGTCTGCTTGTACAGGTTGTTGAGGATGACGTCCGCGTTCTCGCCGCGCTTCAGCTCGATGTAGACGCGCATGCCCGACTTGTCCGACTCGTCCCTGAGGTCGGCGATACCGTCGATCTGCTTGTCGCGCACCAGCTCGCCGATCTTGATCAGCAGGTTGGCCTTGTTCACCTGGTAAGGCAGCTCGTCGATGATGATGGCCTGCTTGCTGCCGTTCTTGTCGAGGTCCTCGACGTGGCAGGTGGCGCGCATCACCACGCGGCCGCGGCCGGTGCGGTAGCCGTCGCGCACGCCCGACAGGCCGTAGATGATGCCGGCGGTGGGAAAGTCGGGAGCCTTGACGATACCGATCAGGGTCTCGATGTCGGTTTCCGGATCGTCCAGCAGCGTCTGCAGCGCGATGCAGATATCGGTCAGGTTGTGCGGCGGGATGTTGGTCGCCATGCCCACCGCGATGCCCGACGAGCCGTTGATCAGCAGGTTGGGGATTTTAGTCGGCAGTACCAGCGGTTCCTGCTCGGAACCGTCGTAGTTGGGGCCGAAGTCGACCGTTTCCTTGTCGAGGTCGGCCAGCAGCTCATGGGCGATTTTCGCCATGCGCACTTCGGTGTAACGCATCGCCGCCGCGTTGTCGCCATCGACCGAGCCGAAGTTGCCCTGGCCGTCGATCAGCGGGTAGCGCAGCGAGAAGTCCTGCGCCATCCGCACCATGGTGTCGTACACCGCGGTATCGCCGTGCGGGTGGTATTTACCGATGACGTCGCCGACCACGCGGGCCGACTTCTTGTAGGCCTTGTTCCAGTCGTTGCCGAGCTCGTTCATCGCGTAGAGCACGCGGCGATGGACCGGCTTGAGGCCGTCGCGCACGTCCGGAAGCGCACGCCCCACGATCACGCTCATGGCGTACTCGAGGTAGGAATTGCGCATCTCTTCTTCGAGGCTGACCGGGAGCGTTTCTTTGGCGAAGGATTCCATAGACCTGCTTGATTGGGGTGGATTGAAGCCCGCGATTTTAGCATGTCCGCCCGCCCCGGCTGCCTTTGCCATTCAGGGCACAAACAGTGAAAATGCGCCCACCATGAAACAAGCCGCCGATCTGCTTATCCTGCCGCGCTGGGTCATCCCGGTCGAACCGGCCGGCTTGCTCACCGACCATGCCGTCGTCGTCCGCGACGGCCAGATCCTCGACCTGCTGCCGGCCGCCGAGGCGCAGGCCCGCTACCAGCCGGCCCAGACCCTCGCCCTGCCGGGCCAGGTGCTGATCCCCGGCCTGATCAACCTGCACTGCCATGCCGCGATGAGCCTGATGCGGGGCATGGCCGACGACCTGCCGCTGATGACCTGGCTGAAGGAACGCATCTGGCCGGCGGAGAAGCAGCACGTCTCGGAAGCCTTCGTGCGCGATGGCACCCTGCTGGCGGCGGCCGAGATGCTCGCCGGCGGCGTCACCTGCTGCAACGACATGTACTTCTATCCGCAGGCCGCCGCCGAGGCCTTCCTGCAGGCCGGCATGCGCGCGGTGCTGGGGATGATCGTGCTGGAGTTCCCCAGCAACTACGCGTCCGACGCCGACGACTACCTGGCCAAGGGCCTGGCGGTGCGCGACCGCTTCAAGGACGAGGCGCTGCTCGGCTTCAGCTTCGCACCGCACGCCCCCTACACCGTCTCCGACCAGAGCTTTCGCCGCATCAGCACCCTGGCCGAGCAGCTCGGTCTGCCGATCCACATCCACCTGCACGAAACCCGCGACGAGATCGAACAGAGCCTGGCGCTTCACGGCGTGCGCCCGCTCGAGCGCCTGGCGCGGCTGGGGCTGCTCGGCCCCAACCTGATCGCCGTCCACGCCATCCACGTCACCGACGCCGAGATCGCGACCCTGGCGGGCCACGGCTGCCACGTCGCCCACTGCCCGTCGTCCAATCTCAAGCTCGCCTCCGGCATCGCGCCGTATGCCCGGCTGGCGGCGGCCGGGGTCAATGCCGGCCTCGGCACCGACGGCGCCGCCAGCAACAATCGCCTCGACCTGTTCGTCGAGATGCGCCACGCCGCCCTGCTCGCCAAGGGCGCGAGCGGCGACGCCGCCTCCCTGCCCGCCTTCCAGGTGCTGGAGGACGCCACCCTCGACGCCGCGCGTGCCCTCAACCTCGACGACCGCATCGGCAGCATCACGCCCGGCAAGCGCGCCGACCTGGTCGCGGTCGACCTCGGGGCGTTCCATCACCAGCCGGTTTATGATCCGGTTTCGCACCTGGTCTACGTCGCCGGCCGCGAGGACGTCACCCACGTCTGGGTCGATGGCGTGCTGAAACTCGCCGACCGCCGCCTGGTCGACATCAATACCGACGACCTGAC
>JBAPWR010000353.1:0-7062 GCA_049283775.1 Thiobacillus sp. | reverse complement strand
CGTCGGCCATCGCGGCGTCCTTGTCGTCGAGGATCAGGTCATGGAATTTCACCGTGCTGGTGGCACCGTTGGGGACCACTTCGGCAACCTTGCCCTTGGTGAAGATGACGCCCTTCTCCTGCGCGCTGCGGTAGAAGTCCTCGCCGTTGCCGGGAGTGCGCAGGTCGGTGAAGATGATGGTGGTGTCGACTTCGGGATTGGCGTCCTTGAAGTACATCGCCTGCTTGATGCTGGTGTTGCAGCAGTAGCCCGAACAGTAGGCGAGATGCGTGCCGCTGGGGTCGCGCTGGCCTGCGCACTGCACGAACACCACCGACTTCACCGGCTGGCCGTCGGACGGGCGGCGAATCACGCCATCCTTGGAAGCCGCCTCGAGCGCCAGGGCTTCGAGTCCGGCCTGGTCGACCACGTTGGGCGACTTGCCGCCACCGAGTTCCGGCAGCTTGTTCATGTCGTACAGGGTGAAGCCACTCGCCTGGACGATGGCACCGATGTCCTCGGTGTGGGTCGCACCCGATTCGGTGGCGATATCCACGATGAAGCGACCCGGCGCGCCGTCGGTCTTGGCGATGGTCGCGTTGAGGTAGACCTTGATGTTGCTGTCGCCCATCACCTGGGAAACCAGGTCGGCGACGCCGGTGTCGGCGGGCGACTTGAAGGGCTCGTGCACCGGGGTGCGCTTGAAGAGCTTGCCGGCCCAGCCGCCGAGTGCGCCGGTCTTCTCGACCAGCACCACCGGATAGCCGGTCTTCGAGGCTTCGATCGCGGTGGTCATGCCGGTGACGCCGCCGCCGACCACGAGCAGGGTCTTGCTGGTTCCGGTATTGGTGTTGCCGCCGGGTGCCGTCATTGCCTTGACTTCGGCGCAGCCCATGCGGATGTAGTCTTCCGCCATTTCCTGGGTGGTCTCGCGCGCCTCTTCGGTATCGGGGCGGATCCAGACCACGCCTTCGCGCAGGTTGGCGCGCGCTACCGCGTTATCAGGAAAATGGAACGCTTCGGTCTTGGCACGGCGCGAACAGGCGCCGATCATGATGTGGGTCACGCCCTCGTTGGCGATGTCGTTCTTGATCATCGCCACGCCGTCGGCGTTGCAGAGGAAATCGTGCGACTTCGCCATCGGCACCTTGCCGTCCTTCTGTGCGATCTTGACCAGCGCGTCCGTGTCGAGGCGCTCGCCCAGTCCGCAGCCCTTGCAGATATACGCTGCGACTTTGATGTCAGCCATGTTTAAGCCTCCGCCTTTGCTACTTTATTGACCACCTGGATGGCGCGCAGCGCCGCCGCGGTAGCCGATTGCACTGCCCGGTTCACGTCCAGCGCGTTGGATGCGCACCCGGCGCCGAACACCGCGCCGTTGGCCGGGTCGGCCTCGATGAAGCCGCTCGAGTCGGCGACGACGTGGCCGGGAATGTCGATGCCCTTGACCGAGGGCTCCATGCCGACGGCCAGCACCACCAGGTCGTGCGGCGTGGTGTAGCGCTTGTAGCCTTCGGTGTTGACGCCCCAGCACACCGGGTTGCCTTGCTCGTCCTCGGTGATCTTCGCGACCTTGGACTTGATGAAGCTGACCGAGGGATCGGCCTGCACCTTCTGGTAGAAATCCTCGAAGCGGTCGATGGCGCGGATGTCGATGTAGTAGATGGTCGACTTGCCGTCTTCCGGGTACTTCTCGCGCACGTAATGGGTCTGCTTCAGCGACGCCATGCAGCAGATGCGCGAACAATGACGCAGATGGTTCTCGTCGCGCGAACCGGCGCACTGGATGAAGGCGATGTTCTTCGCTTCCTTGCCGTCGGAGGGGCGCAGGATCTTGCCGCCGGTGGGACCGTGGATGTCCGCCAGGCGCTCGAACTCGACGCTGGTGATGACGTTCTTGAAGCGGCCGTAGCCATAGGGCTGAATCTTCGCTGCGTCGTAGGGCTTCCAGCCGGTCGCCCAGACCACGGCGCCGGCCTTCACCTGGATCGTCTCCTCCTGCATGTCGAGGTCGATCGCGCCGTACTTGCACGCCGCCTTGGCCTTGTCGGCATCGGGCGTGCCGATGATCGCCGGATCGAGGACGTAGCGCTGCGGGTAGGCCATCGCGCTGGGCAGGAAGGCTGCCTTGTGCTGGCCAAGGTTGTAGTTGAAGGGGTCGTCGACCATCGTCTCGACCGCGCGCTCGCAATCACCGCAGGCGGTGCAGTTCTCGTTGACGTAACGCGGCTTGACCTTGATCGTGGCGGTGTAGTTGCCGGTGCTGCCTTCGATGCCGGTGACTTCGGCCAGGGTCAGCACGCGCACGCGCGGATTGCCCTTGAGGCGACGCAGGTTGATTTCCAGGCCGCAGGTCGGATGACACAATTTGGGGAAGTAGCGGTACAGCTGGGAGGTACGTCCGCCCAGTGCGGGATTCTTCTCAACCAGGACGACATTCTTGCCGGTTTCGGCCGCTTCGAGCGCCGCGGTCATGCCGGAAATACCGCCGCCCACCACGAGTATGGTCTCGTTGGTCGCAACATGCTCGGTCATTAGTTTCCTCCATCCGATGGATGCAAAGCGTGTAGGAATCGCCCGGAGTTTTAGCTTTGGATCACTCCGGACAAGCCGGTTTTAAGGCCGGATTGAAACCCTGAAATGGTACTCCCAAGGCCCGGTCAGCCGCCACGGCCAAGCGGGCCATTCTCAATCGAAGTTTTCTATGCGGGAATAAGCTGAATGTGTATATTCCCATCCGATTTAAAGGGTTAAACGTGCGGCGTCACCGGCGGCAAGACCGACGCCGCCTCGGCCGGCACGTTGACGATTTCGAACTCCATCGTCGCCAGATCCGCCATCACGTAGGTCGGTGGCGAGCCGACTCCGCCGACCGTGCCGGGATTGACCAGCCAGGTGTGCCCGCCCTTGACCGTGGCGACCTGCGCCACGCTCGACTTGTGGTCGTGGCCGCAACACACCAGATCGTAGTCGCCGGTGCAGGCAAGCGCCTGGGCATAGTGCGGATAGTGGACCAGGAACAGGTTGCGGTCGGCCAGGGTGAAGGCCGCATCCTGGCCGTGATAACGGACCACGCTGCCCGGCTCGGCTGCCAAACGGGTCATGTTGTAGAGGTCGCCGGTATTGTTGCCGTGGATGACGTGCACCGGCAGCTCGAACTTCTGCAGCACCCGCAAGGTGGTCGGCGCGACCACGTCGCCGCAGTGCAGCACCGCCTCGGCGCCGTGGGCCTTGGCGTGCTCGACCGCTGCCCCCAACAGGCGTCGATTGTCATGGGAATCGGAAACGATACAAACCCTCATCAGAAATGCGGCTTTTCCTTGGCGTTGCGGAAGCGCTCGACCCCGGCGAGGATTTCTGCACGGGCGTCGTCGACCCCCATCCAGCCCTCGACCTTGACCCACTTGTTCTTCTCGAGGTCCTTGTAGTGCTCGAAGAAGTGCGAGATCTGCGCCAGCAGCAGCGGCTGCAGGTCCTCGGGCTTCTGCACGTCCTTGTACAGGCCGCAGAGCTTTTCGACCGGCACCGCGATCAGCTTGGCGTCGATGCCGGCCTCGTCGGTCATCTTCAGCATGCCCACCGGGCGGCAGCGCACCACCACGCCGGTTATCAGCGGGATCGGGGTGATCACCAGCACGTCGACCGGGTCGCCGTCCTCGGACAGGGTGTGGGGGATATAGCCGTAGTTGCACGGGTAGTGCATGGCGGTCGACATGAAGCGGTCGACGAACATCGCGCCGGATTCCTTGTCCACCTCGTACTTGATGGGTTCGCCATGGGCCGGAATTTCGATGATGACGTTGATGTCGTCAGGCAGATTTCGGCCGGAAGGGACACGATCGAGGCTCATGATTGTGCAGTTTTGAAGTGGCGGGAAGCGCGCATTATACGCGCAGCCGCAGCCTCCAAGGCCGTGCATGGCTGGCTGGAATCACCCAGCCCGCATCGTGCTTGACAATTAGTTCTTATCAGTACTATCTTTGGTTCTAGTTAGTACTTGTTGCCTGGGATCGAATGAACGACAAACCCTTCCTGCCCTGCCTCAACGAGCTGGTGCGCTGCTACCAGGCGTTCGAAGCCTACTCGACCGCCCATATCCGCACCCTCGATCTCACCGCGCCGCAGTTCGACATCATTGCCACCCTCGGCAACACCGCGGGGATGACGCCGAAGGAACTGGGCGAGCAGACGCTGATCACCAAGGGCACGCTGACCGGCATCATCGACCGCCTCGAGGCAAAGGACCTGGTCAGGCGCACCGCCCACAGCAGCGACGGGCGCAGCCAGATCGTGCAACTGACTGAGTCCGGCAACGTCCTGTTCGAGAAGATTTTCCCCGAGCACATGGTCCATCTGCGCAAGGCCTTCGCCGGGTTCAGCAAGCAGGATTTCAAACATATCGAAACCGCGCTCGCCCGCTTGCGCGAAGCCTTCGTTTCGGCCGGGTCACCCGGCTGAGCGCCAGTCCATGCCATCCAAGCCCAAGCCTTTTCCACCCGTCACAGGAGCCATCATGAAAAAACTCGCCCTCGTCCCTGCCTTCGCCCTCGCCACCCTGCTCGCACCCGCCGTTCACGCCGCACCCGAGACTTTCGTCATCGACGGCACCCATACCTTCCCGCGCTTCGAATACAGCCACTTCGGCTATTCCCGGCAGGCCAATCGTTTCGACCGCACCAGCGGCACGGTCACCCTCGACCGAGCCGCCCAATCCGGATCGGTGGATGTGGTCATCGACGCCGCTTCGGTCAGCACCGGCTATGCGGTATTCGACCAGCATCTGCGCGGCGAGGACTTCTTCGACGTGGCGAAGCATCCGAACATCACCTTCAAGTCCGAGTCGATGAAATTCGATGGCGACAAACTGAAGCAGGTCGAGGGCGTGCTGACCATCAAGGGCATCGCCAGGCCGGTGACCCTGGAGGTGAACTCCTTCCACTGCATGCCGCACCCGATGCGCAAAAAGGACGCCTGCGGGGCCAACGCCACCACGCAGATCAAGCGCTCGGATTTCAACATGGGCAAGCACGTGCCCCATGTCAGCGATGAAGTCGTCCTGAGCATCCCGATCGAGGCGATCAAGCCCTGACTGTTGCCGACACAGACAACCGACCAAGCACAAGGAGCATCATGAATTCCCCGGACCACAAGCGCATCGATCTGTTTTCACCCGTGCAACTCGGCACCATCACCCTGAAGAACCGCATGGTCATGGCGCCGCTGACGCGCAACCGTGCCGGCGCCCACGGCGTGCCGCAACCGTTGAATCTCGAGTACTACCGGCAGCGCGCCGGCGCCGGCCTGATCATCAGCGAAGGCTCGCAAATCAGCGCCGCGGCAGTCGGCTATCCCGCTACCCCCGGCATCCACAGTCCCGAGCAGGTCGCCGGCTGGCGTGCCATCACCGACGCGGTGCATCAGGCAGGGGGCCGGATGTTCCTGCAGTTGTGGCACTGTGGGCGGGTGTCGCATCCCTCGCTGCTGCCGGGCGGCATGGCACCGGTGGCGCCCTCGGCGATCAAGCCGGCCGGCGAAGTGATGACCTATGAGGGCATGCGTCCCTACGAGACGCCGCATGCGCTGACGCTCGACGAGATTCCCGGCATCATCGAGCAGTATCGGCACGCCGCGCGTTGCGCGCTGGAGGCCGGTTTCGACGGGGTGGAAATCCACGCCGCCAACGGCTATCTGCTCGACCAGTTCCTGCGCGACGGCAGCAACCAGCGCAGCGACGCCTACGGCGGCGACATCGCCAAGCGCGCGCGCCTGATGCTGGAAGTGAGCGAAGCCGTTTGCGGGGTGTGGGGAGCGGATCGCGTCGGCATCCGCCTGTCGCCGCTGCAGCCCTTCAACGACATGCGCGACAGCGATCCCGAGGCGACCTTCAGCTACGCGGTCGAGGCGCTCAACCGCTTCGGCCTGGCCTACCTGCACGTCACCGAGATGGGCAGCGACGCGCCCGGTGCCGCCGGCCCGGCCTTCGACCTGGGCAAGCTGCGCAGGATCTGGCGCGGCACCTACATCATCAACGGCGGTTACGACCGGGCGCGCGGCGATGCGGCGCTGGCGGCCGGCGAAGCCGACCTGGTCGCCTTCGGCGTGCCCTTCCTCGCCAACCCGGACCTGCCGGCGCGCTTCGCCCAGGGCGCGCCGCTCAATTCCGCCGACCCGGCGACCTTCTACGGCGGCGGCGAAAAAGGCTATACGGACTACCCGAGTCTGGCAGCCTGAAGCGGCTTACTTCATGAAGCCCTTGAACATCTCCATGAGGTCGGGCTTGCTCTCGGTTTTCGCCGGCGCTGCCGGCTGAGCGGGCTGGGTCGCTGCAGGCTGGGCGGCGGGTTTGGCCTTGAGGTTCAACGGCTGGCCGTCCGGCCCGAGCTTGATCGCCTCGACCAGCAGCGTCACTTCGACATCGTTGCCGATGACGCCGCTGTCGACGTGCTTGGTGATGCCGTAATCCGAGCGCTTGAGCGTCAAGCGGCCCTCGAAGCCGGCGCGCATGCCGCCCCAGGGGTCTGCTCCCATGCCGAGGATCTTGTAGGGAATCTCGACCTGGCGCGTCGCACCGCGCAGGGTCAGCTGTCCGGTCATCACGCCTTCATCCTTGCCGGTGGAGCGGAATCCGGAACTGACGAAGCGCATCGTCGGGTAGTTGTTGGCGTCGAAAAACTCGCCGGTCAGCAGGTGGACATCGCGCTGGCGATGGCCCGACTCGAGCGAGTAGATATTCACCGTGACGTCTGCCGATCCGCTGTTGGGATTGGCCGGATCGAGCATCAGCGTGCCGGTGACGCCGGTGAAGGTGCCGGTGGTCTTGCCGACCAGATGACGGACGCTCCAGTTGGCGAAGCTGTGGCTGTCGTCGATCTTGTAGTTTTCGGGGGCCGCCCAGGCATTCAGGGCAAAGGCGAGCATGGCGATGGCAAGGGACGTACGCATGGTGAATCCTCCTGTAACGGGTTCTGCAGACCGCCGCGGTCTGTCCTTCAAACTCTAGCACCGGCACCATGACATGACGACCATGTGGCCAAAGCCTGCTTCCTCTCCGGGCCCGCCGCGAACGGCACTCAGCCGTGATTC
>JBAPWR010000352.1:0-4227 GCA_049283775.1 Thiobacillus sp. | reverse complement strand
ACATCGCGTCCCAGATGCGCATGAACGACACCGGGCCGGAGGCAATGCTGCCGCTGGCGGTCGCTACCGTGCCGGCCGGACGCAGGGTGGAAAAGTCATAGCCGACGCCACCGCCGTGTTGCATGGTCAGCGCGCCTTCCTTCAGCGCCTCGAAGATGCTGGTCAGGTCGTCGGCGATTTCGCCCATGACGAAGCAGTTGAACAGCGTCACCCGGTGTTCAGTGCCGGCCCCTGCGAGAATGCGGCCGCCGGGGAGGAAGCGAAAGTCCTCCAGCAAGCGGTAGAAGCGTTGCGCCCACAATTCTGCGTCCTGCTTCTCCGCGGCCGCGATCGCCTGCGCCACGCGGCGCCAGCTGTCGCCGATGTTCACCTCGCCGGCGAAGCGATAGCGCGTCCGCCAGATATGGCGTGATATCTCCATGCTGAAAGGGTCGGGCTGCGTCATGCGGCAACGATGCGGAAAGCGAGTTGAGGCATTATCTGTTTATAGCCGCTTTGCCGTCACGCCATGTCTTCGTCCCACCCTTACAGTGCCCTGACCCCCGACCGCGCGCTTGATGCCCTGGACAGCGCCGGCCTCAGGGCCGACGGGCGCCTGCTGGCGCTCAACAGCTACGAAAACCGCGTCTACCAGATGGGCGTCGAGGATGCGAAGCCGGTGGTGGTCAAGTTCTATCGCCCGCAACGCTGGAGCGATGCAGCGATTCTCGAAGAGCACGCCTACACCCTGGAACTGGCGCAGGCTGAAATTCCGGTGGTCGCGCCGCTGATTCTCAACGGCGCCACCCTGCATGCGCATGAAGGATTTCGCTTCGCCGTCTACCCCAAGCAGGGTGGGCGCATGCCCGAATTCGACCGCGCCGACACCCTGCAGTGGATGGGGCGCTTCCTCGGCCGCATCCATGCGGTCGGCTCGCAGGCGGATTTTGCGCAGCGGCCGACGCTCGACATCGACGCCTTCGGCTTCGCCTCGCGCGATTTCCTGCGCGACGGCAAGTGGCTGCCGGCCGATCTCGTCGCGGCATGGGACAGCGTCGTCGATCACGCACTGCGCAGCGTCGCGCATTGCTACGAACGCGCCGGAGCGGTGAGAAGCATCCGGCTGCATGGCGATTGCCACGCCGGCAACGTGTTGTGGACCGACAGCGGCCCGCACTTCGTCGACTTCGACGACAGTCGCATGGGGCCGGCGGTACAGGATCTGTGGATGCTGCTCTCCGGCGAACGCGAGGAGCAGCAGGCGCAGCTCGACGAAATCCTCCAGGGCTACGAGGACTTCGCCGAGTTCGACCCGCGCGAGCTGTACCTGGTCGAAGCGCTGAGGACCCTGCGGCTGATCCACTACGCGGCCTGGCTGGCGCGACGCTGGGACGACCCGGCTTTTCCGGCAGCATTTCCATGGTTCAATACGCAGCAGTACTGGCAGGCGCGAATCCTCGAGCTGCGTGAGCAGATCGCGTTGATGGACGAGCCGCCGCTGGTGGGTTGAAAGGCGTTTAACCGCGAAGGACGCGAAGGAACGCGACGCAAAGTCCGGCCGCTTTGCGGCATACCATTGAGTCTGAGATGAACGGGTTTTCCTTGGCGTTCCTTCGCGCCGTTCGCGGTAAAAAAACTGACTGAAAAATTATGTGCGGCATAGCTGGTGAATTTCGCTTCGACAACAAGGCACCCGACGCAGAGGCGATGGCTCGCATGCTGGCGCGTCTGGCGCGGCGCGGACCCGATGCCGAGGGACAGCACGGTGACGGGCCGGTGCGCCTGGGGCACCGGCGGCTGGCGATCATCGATCTCTCGGAGCGCTCGCAGCAGCCGATGGTCGACGCCGGGACCGGCACCGCGCTGGTGTTCAACGGCACGATCTACAACTATCCCGAGCTGCGCGCCGAGCTGATCGGACTCGGCCACAGCTTCCATTCCGACGGCGATACGGAGGTCATCCTGCGTTCCTGGCTGGAATGGGGCGAGGCCTGCGTCGAGCGTCTGCACGGCATGTTCGCCTTTGCCATCTGGACTCGCGAAGTGCTGTTCCTGGCGCGCGACCGGCTCGGCATCAAGCCGCTCTACTACAGCGAGGACGCGGCGCATTTCCGCTTTGCCTCGACGCCGCAGGCGCTGATCGCGGCGGGTGGCGTCGATACCGGCCTCGACGCGGTGGCGCTGCACCACCTCTTCACGCTGCATGCGGTGGTGCCGGCGCCGCGCACCGTGTTCAACGGCGTGCGCAAGCTCGCACCCGGCACCACGCTGACGGTGAACGCGCGCGGTGAATTGCGGCACCGCAAGTACTGGTCGCTGCATGCGCAGCGCCCGGCGCGGGTGAGGAGCGAAGCCGAGTGGACCGAAGCCATTCACGAAAGCCTCAGGCAGGCGGTGAAGAAGCGCATCGAGATCGCCGACGTCAAGGTCGGCGTGCTGCTTTCCGGGGGACTCGATTCCAGCCTGCTGGTGGCCTTGCTGGCCGAGCAGGGCGTGCCCGACCTGATGACCTTCTCGGTCGGCTTCGAGGACCAGCCGGAAGAGCGCGGCAACGAGTTCGAATACTCCGACCCGGTGGCGGAAAGATACGGCACCCGCCACCACAAATACCTGATCCCCAACAGCGAGGTGCTGCGCCGCCTGCCCGAGGCGGTCGACGAGATGTCCGAGCCTATGTTCGCCCAGGACGCGGTAGCCTTCTACCTCCTTGCCGAGCAGGTCAGCAGGACGGTCAAGGTGGTGCAGAGCGGGCAGGGCGCGGACGAGGTCTTCGGCGGCTATTTCTGGTATCCGCGCATGGCGGCCGAGACTTCAGGATCGCCGCTCGAACGCTTCCGCAAGCACTACTTCGACCGTGACCACGACGAGTTCCTCGAGATGAGCATGCCGGCCTATCACGGCCCGGACTACACGGCGGAAACCATCGCCGCACATCTGGCGGAACCTTTCGCCGATGAATTCATCGATCAGGTGTTGCGGATGGATACGACCATGCTGATCACCGACGACCCGGTGAAGCGGGTCGACAACATGACCATGGCATGGGGACTGGAAGCGCGCGTGCCCTTCCTCGATCACCAGCTGGTCGAACTCGCCGCGCAAATGCCACCCGAGCTGAAGCTGGCGTCCGACGGCAAGCACGTGCTGAAACAGATCGCACGGGGGCTGATCCCCGATGCGGTGATCGATCGCAAGAAAGGTTATTTTCCGATGCCCGCACTGAAGTACGTGCGCGGCGAATTTCTCGATTTCATGAAAGACATTCTCAATTCACAAACCTGTATCGACCGCGGCCTCTACCACCGCGCCTACGTCAACAAGCTGCTCGATGCACCGGAACAGCATCACACCCGTATCCAGGGCAGCAAGCTGTGGCATCTCGCGCTGCTCGAATACTGGCTGCAAAGAAATGCTTAATCGGTTTTGGCATCACCTTCGTCCCCTCCCCCCTCGAGGGAGATATCCAGCGACTTGCCCGCGTGCGGGCTTAGTCGAGTGGCTAGGGGTTCCATCAGGGTTAGGGAGAGGGGGTAGCGAACCAGCGAACCCCACATCCAGCCTTCGCTCCCTCCCCCCCCTGTGGGGGATATCCAGCGACTTGCCCGCTTGCGGGCTTAGTCGAGTGGCTAGGAGTTCCATCAGGGTTGGGGAGAGGGGAAGCGAACCACCACACTCACGGTCCTACGTTCCCGCTGTTTGTCGCTTGCACAAATGGATGCGAACCCTGCTGCTCCTGACAGCATTGGCCTCGCCCTTGGCTCAAGCCCAGCCAACCGACTTCGATACCTGGCTCGCCGCCTTCCGCCAGGACGCCGCCACCCAGGGCATTTCCGCCGCCACCCTGGATTCCGCGCTGACCGGCATCACGCCCGACGAAAAGGTGATCGAACTCGACCGGCGCCAGCCCGAATTCCTGCAGACCTTTCTGACCTATGTGGAGCGCCGCACCACGCCGCGCCAGATCGAACGCGGCCAGGCGTTGCTGACCGAGCACGCCGAACTGCTCGATGCGGTCGAGCAGCAATACGGCATCCCGAAGGCCGTCCTGGTCGCTTTCTGGGGTCTGGAAACCAATTTCGGCGCCTATCTCGGCGGCTTCAACATTCCGGCCAGCCTCGCCACGCTGTCCTTCGACGGCCGCCGCAGCGCGTTCTTCCGCAAGGAGTTGCTCGATGCGCTGCGCATCATCGACGCCGGTCACGTTGACGCGATCGACATGAACGGTTCCTGGGCCGGGGCGATGGGACA